>JBBRDJ010000003.1:0-90814 GCA_038203945.1 Gemmatimonadales bacterium | reverse complement strand
ATGGTCAAAGCCGCAGCGCGGTACCAGTGCGATATCACCATCGCGCGTGATGATCTGGAGGTCAACGGAAAAAGCATCATGGGCGTGATGATGCTGGCCGCGGAATACGGCGCCAGCATTACGCTTCGTGCCACCGGTCCCGATGCCGACGAGGCCATCGAGGCGCTGGCGATGCTTGTGTCATCACGTTTCGGGGAGAGCTGAGTGGACTCGGTACTCCGCGGCATACCGGCGTCGGCTGGCATTGTCGTGGGCCCGGTGCATTTGCTGCGCTGGGAAGTACCCGAGGTGCGCCAGCGACTCATTCGCGACGACGAGATTGACTCGGAAGTGGGTCGTCTGCACGCCGCGATCGACCGGGCGCGTGATCGACTCACCACGTTGCGCGTCCGGGCCGAAGCACAAGCCGGATCGGAAGAGGCAGCCATCTTCGACGTACAGCTCTCCATGCTTACCGATGGTGAGCTGCTCAAGAGCATCGAAGCGCTCATCCGGCAGAATCTCGGCGCCGAAAAAGCGTTCGATATCGTATTGCTCGAGTGGCAACAGCATTTCGCGCGGCACGCCACACCGATGTTGCGCGAGCGAGTGGGCGATCTCACCGATGTACACATTCGTGTGCTGTCGATTCTGCTCAACCTGCCGGACCATGATCCCGTTGATGTGCCCAAGGGCTCCAACGCCATTTTGGTCACGCATGATCTGACGCCCAGCCTCACACTGCAGCTCGATCGCGAAGCCATTGGCGCCATTGCCACCGAAGCCGGCACCGCCACCGCGCACGTCGCCATTCTCGCCCGCTCGCTCGGCTTGCCCGCAGTGGTCGGACTACGTGCTGCCGTGCGCACACTGCGCGGCGGTGAACTGGCCATTCTCGATGGTACCGAAGGCACGCTGAGCGTATCGCCCACCGAGACGGAAGTCGCCGACGCACGACTGCGCGCCGAGGCCGATCTGGCGCGCGACGAGGAGTTGCTCGAAGCGGCACAAGCGCCGTCGGTGACGGTAGATCAGGTGGCCATGGTGGTGCGCGCCAACGTTGACATTCCCGAGGAAGCCGAACTGGCGGCCGCCAGTGGGGCCGATGGGGTCGGGCTCATGCGCACCGAGTTCCTCGTGGTGGGTCGCGCCACCATGCCCGACGAAGATGAGCAATACCGCTCATACAAGCGCGTGGTGGAAGCGTTTCGTGGTCGTCCGGTGATCATTCGCACGTTTGATATCGGCGGAGACAAGCTGCCCGTGGGCGGCTATCCGCACGAGGCCAACCCGTTCCTCGGCTGGCGTGCCATTCGCATGTGCCTCGATGAACCGGCGCTGTTCAAGACACAGTTGCGCGCCCTGTTGCGAGCCGCTGTTCATGGCGACATTCGCATCATGCTGCCGCTGGTGGTCACGGTGGACGAAGTCCGCGAAGCGCGCACGCTGCTCGACGAAGCCGAACAGGAGCTGGCCGAACGTCGCGTGCCGTTCAAGCGAAAGGTACCACTCGGTGTGATGGTGGAAACACCGGCCGCTGCGATAGCCGTGGACACCCTGGTGCGGGATGTTGATTTTCTGAGCATCGGATCCAATGATCTGGTGCAATACACGCTGGCGGTTGATCGCGGCAACGTGAATTTGGCGCCGCGCTTCACACCGTTGCATCCGGCCGTATTGCGACTCATTCGCGAGGTCGCCGCTACCGGCGCCAAATCGGATTTGCCGGTGGCCGTGTGTGGTGAAATGGCGTCGCAGCCGCTGATGGTGTTCGCCCTGATCGGTCTTGGCGTGCGACAGCTGTCGGTGTCGCCGCGGGCCGTCCCTATTGTCAAGCGGCTTATTCGCAGCATCACCGCACAAGCAGCGCAGGAAGCGGTGACCACGGCGATGGCATCGTCGGGCACCGCACGCGAGATTGAGTTGCTGCTGCGGCGTAGACTCCGTGTTGCATTGGGCGAAGCCTAGCCATCGCTTAGCTTTGATCACGGCTGGCGCTGTGAAGGCGCTCGCATTCAGCATGTACCATCCGGCTGAACTCCTTTTTCCTCTCGCGCGAGGTCTGCGTGGCCGAACGTCATCTGTTCACTTCCGAGTCTGTCACCGAAGGACACCCCGATAAGGTGGCCGATCAGATCTCCGACGCAATTCTTGATGCGTTGCTCACACAGGATCCGGCGGCCCGCGTGGCCTGTGAGACGCTGGTCACCACCGGTCTCGCCGTGATCGCAGGGGAGATTACCACGTCGGCGTATGTGCATCTTCCGGACGTGGTGCGCGAAACGATTGCCGAGATCGGCTACACCGATGCGCGCTACGGTTTCGACTCGCACACCTGCGCGGTCATGAGCACGATTGGCCGACAGTCTCCGGACATTGCGCAGGGTGTGGATACCGGTGGTGCCGGTGATCAGGGCATGATGTTTGGTTATGCGACCGATGAAACCGACGAGCTCATGCCGCTGCCGATCCAGTTGGCGCACGCGCTCACGCGATCGCTGGCGCAGCACCGCAAGTCGGGTGATTTGCCCTGGCTGCGCCCGGACGGAAAAGCCCAGGTGTCGGTGGTGTACGAAGGGGATCGGCCGCTGTACGTCGACACCGTGGTCGTCTCCACGCAGCACGATGAGTCGGTGAGCACCGCCAAGTTGCGCAAGGCGATTCTCAGCGATGTCATTCACGGCACGATTCCCGATGCCTACCGTCCCAAGCGTCTCACCACGCACATCAATCCCACGGGCCGTTTTGTGGTTGGTGGTCCGCAGGGCGACGCCGGCCTCACCGGTCGCAAGATCATTGTAGACACCTACGGCGGCATGGGGCGTCACGGTGGCGGTGCATTCAGCGGCAAGGATCCGAGTAAAGTCGATCGTTCGGCCACCTACGCGGCGCGTTGGGTGGCCAAGAATATCGTGGCGTCCAAGCTGGCCCGTCGGTGTGAAGTACAGCTGGCGTACGCGATTGGTGTGGCCGAACCCGTATCGGTGTTTGTGAACACGTTTGGGACCGGCGAAGTCAGCAATCGCGATATTGAAGAGGCCATTCGCGCGGTGTTTGATCTCACGCCGCACGGTATCATGACGGATCTTGATTTGCGCAAACCGATCTATCGGGCAACGGCCGCCTACGGGCATTTTGGTCGCACGCCCGAGACGATTGGTCGTGGACGCGGGTCCAAAACACTGTTTACGTGGGAACGTACGGATCGTGCGCGTGCGCTCCGTCGCGCCGTTGGGGCGTAACGACGCGCGTGCTTTGTGGGAGGTTGCATGACGGAAGTCACGCTGGCGCGTCTCGGGCTCGATAGCTCAACGAACTCTTACGTCGTGATTCTTCGCGAGGTCGGAGGACGCAGGCTGCTGCCCATCTGGATCGGGCAGCCCGAGGCGGAATCGATCGTGTTGCACATCAACAACGTCAAGCGCGAACGTCCCCTGACACACGATCTGTGCAAGGCGCTCATCATTGCGCTTGGCGGCACGCTGCAGCGCGTGGAAATTACCAAGGTGCAGAACAGTACGTATTTCGCCGAGTTGCACATCGCGACCGGGAGCGGACTCTCGGTGGTGGACGCGCGGCCCAGCGACAGCATCGCCATCGCGCTCCGCCTTGACGCGCCACTCTTTGCCAGGGAAGAACTCCTGACGGTGGTGGAAGATGATGACGACGATGACGACGACGGCCCCGCGTTCGGGCCGCCCACGCCCGTGCTGCTACCCACGCCGCATGGTGACATGACGCCGGAGCAACTCAAGGCCTACCTTGAGCAGCTTCGACCCGAAGATTTTGGAAAGTTCACGCTCTGACCCGGTGTTCCCGTGACTGCTCTTTCTCGTCGCCGTTGGCGTTGTGCATCGCTCTTCGTATCGGTGTTGGCCCTGTTCGTGTCGGCCACCGGTGCGCAGGCGCAGGCCCCTGATCCGCGACTTGTTGAAGGACGCGTGGTGCGGCCGGCGCCGTTCCTTGCGGGCGATTCCGCGGCGGTGGTCACCGTACCCGGCCAATGGGTCACCATTCATCGCGTGTCGCCAACGCTGCAGGGCCCGCTCGATTCCATGCAAACCGGGAGCGACGGAGAGTATCGCTTTCGGTACGTGCCCAGTGGTGGACCGGAAGCGGTCTACTTCGTGTCTGCTTCGTACGGTGGCATTGCATATTTCACCAACCCGCTGCGCGACACCGAAACACGTGGCGCCGAAGCGGAGATTGCCGTCTTCGACACCACATCGCGCGTGTTTCCGCTCACCGTCCGCGGACGGCATCTCATTATCGGTTCGCTCGACACCACGGGCCACCGCACCGTGGTTGAAGTCTTCGAGCTCTCCAACGACAGCACCAAGACGTTGATTGCACGCGACGACGAAGGCGCGGATCCAACGTGGGTGCTGTCCATTCCCGGCGTTGCCAAAGAAGTGAAAGCTGGACAGGGTGATTTACCCGCCGATGCGTTTGTGCAGTCGGCAGGACAGATCGCGCTGTACGCGGCACTGGCACCTGGACTCAAGCAGATCTCGTTGTCATATCTCATTGACGAACGCGAGTTCCCGCTCACGCTCAACATCACCGAAAGTACCGTCGTGCTTGAAGTGCTGCTCGAAGAAGCGGAAGCGCGCGTCGAAGGTGCGAAGCTGGTGTCCGTGGATCCGATCGATCTGGAAGGACGACGCTTTCAGCGCTTTCTCGCACAGGATGTGCGCGCCGGTGAGAGCATCACCATCGAGGCGCCGGGCTCCGGGCTTGGCGGACGAGGTTTGTATGTCACGGTGCTGCTCGGTGCAATCGGTCTGTTGATGTTGATGGCGTTATTGCGCTCGGGGATTCGCAGGCAACGTCCGATTGGTGCGCCGGTCATGCAGCGTCCAACGGTGGCCGAGGTGCCAACACCGGAGCGACTGGCGCGCGAGATTGCCGATCTGGATCGCGCGTTTGGCGCGCAGCCCAACCCGACAGACGCCGTGCGCGCAGCGTACGAGCGACGGCGGGCCGAGTTGGCGGATGCGCTGCGACAGGAACTTGCTGGTAGCGGCGCAGCGGTGTAAGCTCCGTGCATAGTGAATCGGACTCGTGGTCCGGACTCACTGACAACTGATCGTGCGCGCGGGACACGGAAGCCGGTTCAATGCCGGCGCGGCCCCGCCACTGTATCGGGCACCATCCTATCGCGACTCGCGATAGGATCTCGCCTGCTCAACAAGTCACTGTTTGGTGCACGACACCGAATGGGAAGACGAGAGCAGCGCGGCCCGGAGCCAGGAGACGACCCGCGCGCGATTTGTACGAACAACCTCGAGGGGGGGGCTCGTGCCGTGCGGGAAGTCCGCGCATCGCCAATGGCGGTGCGGGCTTGCTTGCACGTGCCCGGGCGTCCTCTTCCCAACGAAAGGACGCCCTTCGTGTTTCTGCGCCTTAGCTTGTGCACCATCGTCGTCTGTGCCACCGCGCTCGGGCTGATTGCGTGTGCAGGTGAACAGCCAAACGCGGCCAATCGCGCAGGCACTGTTGTCATTGACAGCGCAGCGCGCGATTCGCAGGCGTTGGCGCAACTGCGCATAGACGACTTCGACCAAAAGACGCCCGACAACGCCCAGTTTGCCACGCGCGTGGTGTCGCTCAATCCGGCGTTTACCGAAATCGTGTTCGCCATCGGCGCCGGTGCACAGTTGGTGGGTCGCACGTCGTGGGACAATCGTCCCGCGCAGGCGCTCGACGTCACCAATGTTGGCGCTGGTATTCGTCCCAATGTGGAAGCCGTGCTGGCCACGCGTCCCACGTTGGTGTTGCTCTACGCGACCGCTGAGAATCGTGCCGCCGCCGAAGCGTTCAGTCGGGCCGGTGTCCGCACCATTGCGCTGCGCACGATCACCATTGCCGACTTCAAGCGCGCGTCGCACATCATTGGCGTCGCGCTGGGACAGACCGCGTCTGCCACTGCACTCGTCGATTCCATCTCCACAACGCTGACGGCGGTACGAACGGCGGTGGCCGACGCCCCGCGTCCGCGCGTGGTGTGGCCATCGTGGGAGTCGCCCGTCCTCGTCGTGGGCAACGCCAGTTACGAGGCCGAACTGCTCGACATTGCCGGTGCGGAGAACGTGTTTGAGGACCGCAGCGAATCGGTGGCCGGTGTGACCATTGAAGAGATTGCGCGCCGTGATCCCGAGTTGGTACTGGCTGGCCCGGAGCGCATCGCGCGCCTGCGTGCCAGTGCCCCGTGGCGTGCCGTACGTGCCGTGCGTGACGGCCAGGTGCTGGTGCTCGACAGCAATGTGGTCGGGCGACCGGGCGTCACCATTGGCATGGCCGCCGTATCGCTTGCGCGGCTGCTGCATCCGGATCGTGTTGACCGGTTGCCTGCGTCTGTGAAAGAAGTTGCGGCACCTGCTGGCGAGCGGCCATCGCGCTCTAACAACAACTCCGCATCGCCACGACGCGAGGACTCGCTGCGGTGAATCGCGTCGTCATCCCGCTGGGCCTGATCCTGCTGGTGTTGACCATGCTGCTGGCCGTTGGCATTGGTGCCGTACCGCTGGCCATTGGCGAAGTCTGGCAGGCGCTATTTGGCAACGGTGACGAACAGGTGGTGGCCATTGTGCGTGATCTGCGCGCACCACGCGTGTTGCTGGCCGCGATCGTTGGTGCCGGTCTCGCTGTGAGCGGTGCCGCGTTGCAAGGCACGTTGCGCAATCCGCTGGCCGAACCGTACTTGCTCGGCGTCTCCGGCGGTGCGGCGGTTGGTGCGGTAATCGCACTTACGTTGGGGATCGGGACACCAACCGTTGTCACGCTGGCCGCCTTCGGTGGGGCGGGCGCGGCCACGCTGCTCGTTGCAGCGCTGGCACGTTTTGCCGGCGGACGCGCTGAGCCACGACTGCTCCTGATGGCCGGTGTCGTCGTGGGCGCATTTGCCAATGCGGTGATTCTGGTGGCACTGGCTGATGCACCACCCGATCGCATTCGCGGCGCGCTCTGGTGGATGATGGGCTCAACGGCCGACGCGACGTGGGATGCGGTGTGGCGGAGCGCCATTGCGCTGCTGGTCTTTGGTGGGTGGCTGTTCGTTCGCGCGCGCGAACTCGACGTTCTGGCGCTGGGTGAAGAGCCCGCGGTGGCACTGGGTGCCGATGTTGATCGCGCCGCGCGCCGCACGTTCCTGTTTGCCTCATGGTTGGCCGCTTCAACGGTGGCGGCTGTTGGACTGGTTGGCTTTGTGGGCCTTGTGGTGCCCAACCTGGCGCGCGCGCTGGGTGCACATCGGCATCGTGGATTGATGGTGGTATCGGCGTTGTACGGTGGGGCCCTGCTGGTGGCCGCCGACGTGGCCGCACGCGCCATTCGATCGCCCATTGAGCTACCACTCGGCGCCGTCACGGCGATCATTGGTGTGCCATTCTTTCTCGCGCGTTTGCGCAAGCTCGCATGACCGACAAAATGCGCGCATGAACGAAACTGCATTGGCATCCATCGACTTGATGTTTGAACACATCAGCGTGACGTACCCGCGGGCCGCAGCACCGGCGCTCAACGATGTCTCGATGCGTGCCAGACCCCGCTGTGTGACAGCCGTTGTGGGGCCCAATGGCAGCGGCAAGAGCACGCTTGTGCGAGCGTTGCTGCGACGCGTGCCGCTTGGTACTGGCCGCATTCTGCTCGGTGATCAATCGCTGAACACGTTTGACGCGCGTGAGTTTGCACGCCAGGTGGCGGTGGTGCCACAGCGTGAAGAAGTACACATGCCGCTGCCAGTGCGCGAGTTTGTCGCTCTTGGTCGACACGTGCATCTGGGCGCCTTTACGCCAATGGGTGCATCCGACCGACAAGCCATTGGTTACGCGCTCGAGCGCGCCGGCATGACACATCTCGCCGACCGTCGCACTGACACCTTGTCGGGCGGAGAGTGGCAGCGTGTGCGCATCGCACGGGCGCTCGCTCAGGAGGCACCAGTCATGGTGCTCGATGAGCCCACCACCTTTCTGGACATCGCGCACGAGATGTCCGTGTTCGAGTTGCTCGATGAACTCGCCGCCGAAGGACGCACGGTGCTGCTGGTGAGCCATCAGCTCAATCTGGTCGCACGGTTTGCAGCGCACATCGTACTGCTCGACCGCGGAACGGTGGCTGCACATGGCAGCGCGTCGGAGGTCATGCGCGGTGAGATTCTTGAGCGCGTGTACGAGTGGCCGTTGGTTGTCACGCGTGATCCGGCGGTGGGTGCACCGGCGCTGTTACCGCTGCGTCGGGGTGCTCGACGATCGGAGGAGCGGAAATGATCTGGCGGGCGGTCAGGCTTTGCGTTTGTGTCTCGACTGTACTCAGCGTTGCCGCCGTGCAGCGCGTTGGCGCGATGGAGCCGAGTGCGGAGCCGCGTGTGGATGCGAGCGTATTGCCACGTATGAGTGCGAGTGTATTGTCGCGTGAGGATGCGGGTGCAATGTCGCGTGTGGATGCGAGCGCAATGCCGCGTGTGGATGCGAGTGTATTGCCGCGTGTGGATGCGGGTGCAATGTCGCGTGTGGATGCGAGTGCAATGCCGCGTGAGGATGCGAGTGCAATGCCGCGTGCGGAGATGCGTGTGGATGCGAGTGTGGTGTTGCATGTGATGCATGGTTTGGCACCGGCACCGGCACCGGCACCGCCCGTTGCGCGGGAGCAGGAGCAACGATTGGTACTCTGCGTTCGTGACGCCGCCACGGGTGCGGGAGTGCCACGAGCGCATGTAACAGTGAAAGTGGCCAGCGGCGTGCGGTCTACGCAGCTGCTCGAATCCGAGTGTGGTCGGGTGTTTGTTGCGCGTGCCCCCGACACGAAGGCGGCAAGTATCAGCGACGCGGGGATCACAACATCCGCGATTACACTCGTGGTGCGACGCATGGGCTACGAGCCCGGTCGTTTGGCACTTACCGGTAATCGGTACCCCAACGACACCGTCGTGATTGCGATCGCACCAATCGCCGTCGCGCTATCGGCCAGCACCACGCGAGCCGTCGCAAACGCGCGCGGCACCCAACCACGCCTGAACGCGGTGTCGCTCTCCGTAGACAGCGCCCGCGCACTCGGCGCGCACAGCGCGGGATCGCTGGTCGCGCTGCTGCCCTACACTTTTCCACGCAGCGCTCGCGGTGAAGTCACACTCTCGCTACGTGGCGCACGGCGTGAACAAGTGGCCGTCACGCTGGACGGCGTGCCACTCACTGATCCGTCCACCGGGCTGGCTGATCTGGCCGATGTACCGTTGGTGTTGTTGCAAAGTGTATCCGTCTCGCCCGGCAGCGATCCGATCGCCAGCGGTCCGGGCGCGGCGGGCGGTGTGCTGTCGTTGCAAAGTGGCAGCGGGTCGATTGCCAGTGTTCGCACCGCGTCCTTTGGCGATGTCGCCATGGAAGGGGCGTGGAGCACGTCCGTCGGCGAGTCACAGCTGCGACTGGGTGCCGCGCATCGTCGCGCCAACAACGACTTCGCATTCATAAATCGCGCCAGCACCACGGGTACGGAATTATCGGAGCGTCGCGTGAACAATGACGTGACACGCAGCAGTGTGATGGCGCAGTGGCAGGGCGAACGGGTGCAACTCACCGCGCTCGGATCACGCGCTGAGCTGGGACTTGTCGGTCCCGTGAATGTGCGTGACTACGATGAAGATCGCTCCAACACCCAGCGGCTGTTCGTGCGTGCGGCCGGACAGTTCGGTACATCGCTTGTGAGTCTCGGAGTACGACAGTTTTCCCTCCGTTACCGCGACCCCGTACGACCATCATTCGACGCCGATGCCAACGCATTGGCCGCTGATGTGGACGTGCGACGATCGGTGGCCGGAGTGGCACTGCAGGCCGGGGTTGGTGGTGATCGCTTGCGCACATCGGCCAACGTTGCCCAGGACCGCACACGCGTCTTTGTATCGGCCACCTTCGCTGGAATCACCGCATGGCCCGTGACCGCCCACCGATCTGACTCAGCCAGCATCGAAGATGGCCGCTATCTGGAATGGACCCTCGGCGGGCGCGTCGATGCGATTCAGGAGAACGGGGTGCTGCCGTCCTTCTCGCTGGCGGTAAATACGTCGCGGCAGCGTGCTGTTGTACTTGGGGCCCGCGTTGCGCAGGCGGTTCGTGTGCCTACCCTGTATGACCTTTATTTTTCTTCGCCGCAGCGACTGACGGTGCGTGCACTCGATGCCGAACGCATTGTGCTCGACGCTGAGGTCAACGCGCGTTGGCGCTCGACGGCGCCTGCACGTGTTGCCGCTTCGCTCGAAGGTGCACTCATCACGCGAGTCACCAACAATGCCATCGTGTGGTTCCCCGGAAACTTTGGCTGGAGTCCGGCCAACGTTGGCACCGAACGCGTGACCGGTGTTGAGCTGCGTGGCACGCTGGCCCATGGGCCCGCAGATGTGAGTGCATGGAGCACCATTTACAACGCGCAACTCACAACGGGCGCACTACGCATTCCCACACCGTACGTGCCGGTACACGCTGGCGGAGCAATTGCACGCGTGGTGCGCGGTACGCTGCAGCTCTCAGGTACGTCACGATGGTTTGGTTCCCGTCCGTATACCGCAGGGCCACGCAACGATGCGTTCACGTTGCCGGCCGTCGCGCTGTTTGATCTCGCGCTCAGCACCTCGCGTTCACTCACCAACGCTGAGCTGCTCATCACACTCGCACTGGAAAACGCTACGGACCAGCCGTGGCAATCCGTGCGCGGTTTCCCTGCGCCCGGCCGAGCCTGGTCGGTCGCGTTCACTCTCCGTCCCACAGGTCTTCCATGAGCAAGTCGTCGTTGTCGTACTTCCTTACAGCATCTCGTGCCGCTGGTATAACTCGTATAACTGGTACAACTGGTACAACTGGTACAACTGGTGGAACTGGTGCATTTGGTGCAGCGGGTGCAAATCGCGCCGCGCATACGCTTGCGTATGCTGTCTTGCTCGCCGCCGGCGTGGCGATGCTCTCCGCGTGCGGTGACGACGGCGTCATCGATCCCGCTGCACTGACACCACGGGGCACCGTCGTATTGGACGGTTTCATTCAGCCCGGTCTCACGTTGGTGCCCGACTCCGGCGCCTCCACGCAACGCATTGCCTTTGGTGCGCCCAATGAGTTCGATGGTGGATCGATGCAGGTGCGTAATGACACGGTGGTGGCTGCATCGAGCCGAGGGGCCGGTGACTTGTTGTACATCGCTTCGCTGCAAAACGGGACTGTACGGCGTGTGCAAATGCCGCCGCGCAGCAATCCCGCGCGCGCGCGCTTGCTCAGTCAGTCCGGTGGTTCGGCGCTCATTGGCGTGCCGTTGCGCGACTCATCGTCCGTGGCGCTGGCGTCGATCACTTCAACAGGCGCCACCACACTCACTCGCATCAGTGATCTGGGCGCGTGTCCCGTGGACGTCTTCCAGTTTGGCGGTGACAATTGGGTGGTTGATGCCAACGCAACATGCGCCAGCAATTATCGCCCCATCGGCGCCATGCGGTTGATTCGCATTCCGTCGGCTGGCGGTGCCCGGCAGGTGATTGCACTCAGTGCGCTGCGCGGATCGAGTGCGAATGTTGTGGTGCAGGGCAATGTGGCGTACATCAGTGCAGGTGGGGACGCGGATTTTTCCAGCTTCCCGTTTCGGCTCGTTGCCGGCGGCGCCATTACGCGCGTGGATTTGAGCAGTGGCACAGTGCTGGGCACGCAGCCAATGCCGGCAGGCACGTTTGGGGCGAGTATGAAACTGGGCGCCGACGGACGCCTGTATGTCTCGATGTTTGAGAATCTCAGCGCGTTTACCGATCGCACAATTGCCTACGCACTGCCTGGTCTGACACCGGTTGGTACGCGCGTGGCTGGCGCGGACTGGTTGGCGTTCCGAAACAGCAGCAACGAACCGGTGACGTGCAGCTCCGCCGTCGCTGACCGTCTTGGACGGGTGCATTGCATTCAGAATCGCACCGGGTCGGCCACGTTCCTCATGGTCTTTGCACCAGACGGATCGCTCGTGCGTGAGGTCTCCGCCGGCCAGGGCGGGGTGGATCTGCGCTTCCGCTAGATTTGGGCAATGCCGCTTGTCGCCACCGATGCGCTGGTCCTTCACGTTTTCGACTATCTCGAGACGTCGCGCATCGTGCGGCTGGCCACACGTGAGTTTGGCGTGCTCTCTGTGCTGGCACGGGGAGTGCGCCGTTCCTCCAGTCGCTTTGGCAGCGCGCTGGATTTGTTCGCCGAGGGAGCGGCGCGCATCGAAATGCGCCCGGGGCGCGATCTGCAAACGCTCAGCGGATTTGACGTCACCCGGGCGCGTCCGGAGTTGGCCCTCGATCTGACGCGCTTTACCGCGGCGTCCGCGCTCTCCGAGTGCGTGCAGCGCATGATGAGTGAGGATCACGCGCCGGAGGCATTTGATGTGGTGCGTGATGGCTTCAACGCGCTGGCCGAGGCGTCGTCGGCTGACACGGTAGCCACCACGCTGGCCGCACTTTGGCACTTGGTGGCGGTCTTGGGCTTCTCCCCCGCCGTAGACGAATGCGCGCTGTGTCATCGCGAGATCGAAGACGCCCAGGCGCTGGCGTTCAGCCACGTGGCGGGCGGCGTACTTTGCGCGTCGTGCGCCGCACGGGCGGGCGGAGCACGCCAATTGCCCGCCGCAGCGCACCGGGCGCTTGCCGCGTGGATTGGCGGAAGTCCGGGTCCCGCTTTGAGCCGGGCGGAAGGTCGTGCGCATCAGCGATTGCTACGGGAGTTCGTGAGCCAGCATCTCACCGACGCTCGGCCAATGAAGGCTTGGACGGTATGGGAACAGGGAAGCTGGGGCTGACGGCCTACCCGCATTCCATAATTGCTGCCCGTGCCCACAGAGTGAGCCGCATCACAAAACTGCCATTCAGGCGCGTGCTGCCAATCTGGCGACCCGTAGCCGGTCGGGCGGAACGCAGGAGCGAGGCAACCGCAGAGCCCGGCCACGGAACAGTTGGGTTCGGTTGGGGTTTGTTGAGAAAGAATGTGACGTTTCTTCTCTGTCACGGTGCGTCAGTTGCGACACGGACGCGCGAAGGGGCGATCTCGGGGTGCTGGGGCCAACTGTGCTTCCCGCTGTTGCTTGACACCCCCCCTCACTCGTCAATAGAATACAAGTGCACCACAGAGATATTCCTTCACCCACCACAGGAGACTGAACCAAGGCCCCTGATTCGTCTGTTGGAGAAAGCCATGAAGCGTGTTGTGACTTTGCTGGGACTCGTCCTGGCGGTCAGCGCGTTCATGCCACGAGAAGTCGCGGCGCAGGGCAGTGTGATCGACGCAAGCAGCACGGTCGTGCGCCGCGGGGTTGGAAAGCTCATGCAGAACTATCCAAACCCCTTCAATCCTGCGACACATATTCCATTCGAAGTGGGGGATGCCCCGCAATGTTTGGATCCTGGTCGGCAGCATCGAGTCACCCTTCGCATCTTCAATCTGTTGGCACGTGAAGTGGCGGTTCCGGTGTTGCAAGGTGGCACCAGCACAGTTGCTGGGGGTCAGCCGATAAGTGGTATATCTGTGCCCTGTGGGACTTACCTGGCCTACTGGGATGGCGTGGACAAGCGAACGGGTCGGGAAGCACCATCCGGCATCTACAGCTACACACTCCAGATTGATGATAAGCCACCTTTGGCGAAGAAGATGATCGTGGTGAAGTGAGCGCCACTGATCGACACCATTAATGAGCGGCGCCCCGGGTGAACGGACCCTGGGCGCCGTTCGTTTTTTGTTTTGCAACAAGCTTTCGTCCGGTCGTCCACCGCAACCACGCGCCGATTCGGCAGTGTTGCGATGGCACCGCGGTTGCCATGTTACGACACGACGTCCTTACTCGGTCAACCCTGTCGACAACGGCCCATGATTAATCCCGATCGTCTTACCGTCAAAAGTGGTGAAGCGCTCAACGAGGCGGTCTCACTGGCTCGCCGCGCCGGCAACCCACTTGTCTACGACTTGCATCTCTTGCTGGCGCTGCTCGCGCAGGACGAGGGCATCGTCGTGCCTATCCTGCAGCGCGTCGGCGTTTCCATCACCTCGCTGCGTAGCCAGGCCGAACAGGAAGTCGCGCGTTATGCCAAGCAGAGCGACGCGCAACCCAGTCTCTCGCGCGAACTCTCGCAGGTGCTCGATGCCGCCGAGCACGAGGCCAAGCAACTCTCCGACGCGTACGTGAGCACTGAACATCTCCTGCTGGCGCTGAGCGACGCCAAGGGCACCGACAGCTCACGCGTGCTTTCGGCCACGGGCGCTACCCGTGCGGCGCTCAACGAGGCCCTCAAACTGGTGCGCGGCAGTCACACGGTCACTGACCAGACGCCCGAGCAGCAGTATCAGGCGCTCGATCGTTTCACGCATGACCTCACCGACTCGGCGCGCAAGGGAAAGCTTGACCCGGTGATCGGACGCGATGAAGAAATTCGGCGAGTGATTCAGGTGCTTTCGCGTCGCACCAAAAACAATCCTGTGCTTATTGGCGAACCCGGTGTCGGCAAGACGGCCATCGCCGAAGGGCTGGCGCAGCGCATGATCAATGGCGACGTGCCGGAATCATTGCGTGACAAGAAGCTGCTCTCGCTTGATCTCGGAGCGCTCATTGCCGGCGCAAAATTCCGCGGTGAGTTTGAGGAGCGATTGAAGTCGGTGCTCAAGGAAATCGCGTCCAGCGAAGGACGCGTGGTGCTGTTCATCGACGAGTTGCACACACTGGTAGGTGCGGGCAAGGCCGAAGGCAGCATGGATGCCGGCAACATGCTCAAGCCCATGCTGGCGCGCGGCGAACTGCGTGTGGTGGGCGCGACCACACTTGATGAATATCGCAAGCACGTGGAAAAGGACGCCGCGCTCGAACGCCGTTTTCAGCCCGTGTATGTGGGCGAACCCAGTGTGGAAAGCACCATCGCAATTTTGCGTGGCCTCAAGGAGCGCTACGAAGCGCATCATGGTGTTCGTATCACCGATGGCGCGGTGGTTGCTGCCGCGACCTTGTCCGATCGCTATATCGGCGATCGCTTCCTGCCTGACAAGGCCATTGACCTGGTCGACGAAGCCGCATCGCGCTTGCGTATTGAAATCGATTCGGTGCCGCAGGTGATCGATGAAGTCGAGCGACGTCTGGTGCAGTTGGAAATTGAGCGGCAGGCGCTGCTCAAGGAGTCCGATCCGGCCTCGCTGGAGCGACGCAGCAGCCTTGAGCGCGAACTCGCTGAAGGCAAGGAGAAAGCGTCCGGTATGCGCGCGCAGTGGCAACAGGAAAAGGACGTGCTGGGCGCCGTGGGTCGCATCAAGCAGGAGATTGAAAAGGCGCGCGTTGACGCCGAGAAGGCCACCCGGAGCGGTGAACTGAACATTGCGGCGGAGATTACGTATGGTCGCATTCCGCAGCTGGAGCGCGACATGGCCACTGCCGAATCACAGTTGGCATCGCACGGTGGTCGGCCGCAGTTCCTCAAGGAAGAAGTAGCGGCCGACGACATCGCCGAAGTGGTGGCGCGCTGGACCGGTATTCCGGTTTCGCGCATGATGGAGTCCGAGCGCGAACGCCTCACGCACCTCGAAGAGGTGCTGGCAACGCGCGTGATCGGACAGGAGGAAGCCGTGCGCGTGGTGGCCAACGCCGTGCGTCGGTCGCGCGCCGGACTGCAGGATCCCAACCGACCGGTGGGCAGTTTTATTTTCCTGGGCCCTACGGGTGTTGGTAAAACAGAGACCGCGCGCGCCCTGGCAGAGTTTCTGTTCGACGACGAGCACGCTATGGTGCGTATCGATATGTCGGAGTACATGGAGAAGCACGCGGTGGCACGGCTCATTGGTGCGCCGCCTGGCTATGTGGGCTACGAGGAAGGTGGCCAGCTCACCGAAGTCGTACGCCGTCGCCCGTACTGCGTGATTCTCTTTGACGAAATCGAGAAAGCGCACCCGGATGTGTTCAACGTGTTGCTGCAGGTTCTCGACGACGGCCGCCTCACGGACGCGCAAGGGCGCACGGTGGACTTCAAGAACACGGTCGTCATCATGACATCAAACGTTGGCTCATCGTACATCCTTGAAGCCGCCGACGTGCCGATCGCTGAAGTCGAAGCGCGTGTGCTCAGTGCGCTGCGCGCCAGTTTCAAGCCGGAGTTTCTCAATCGCGTCGATGACATCGTGGTGTTCCGGCCACTCGGTCGCGAGCAAATCGATCATATCGCCGAGCTGCAGCTTGGACGGCTGCGCAAGCTGCTGGCGGACAAGAAGCTCACCATCGAGCTCACACCGGCCGCGCGCGCTCGCCTGGCGGAGTCCGGCTACGATCCGGTGTTCGGGGCTCGGCCGCTCAAGCGGGCGGTGCAGCGCATGATTCAGAATCCGCTGGCGCTCGCGGTGCTTGAAGGCCGCTTTAAGGAGGGTGACCACATTGTGGGTGATGTGGACGAGGGAAGTGGCCTCGCATTTCGCGTCGCTCCTGAAGGTGCGGCGCTCGCCTCCTGACTGAACAATCCCCACCGGCGTGCTCTGCCGGTGGGGTTTGTGTTTTGAGCCAAAAGACTATGAGGCATGACGCGACAAGGTTTGAACCTACATCGAATCTGAACCTTTTTCCGTTATCCGCTACTACGGTCGCCGAGCCGACGCCGACGCGACAATTGCCAACTCAATGCGACGGTTCGCCTGACGACCGGCTTCCGTTTCATTCGTGGCAATTGGCTCGAGTTCACCACGACCAGACGTACGCAGCCGATTGTTCGCCACGCCTTCTGATGTCAGGAAACGCTGTGCGGCCTCCGCACGCTGCTGCGACAACCGTCGGTTGTACTCGTCCGCGCCCACGGCATCGGTGTGCCCGACGATGAGTACATCGGTGTCCGGGTACTTGCCCAGATTCGCCGCCAGATTGCGCAGATTTGCCGCTGCGGCCGAACGGATTTGATCCGAGTCAAAGTCGTAGAGCAATCCGCTGTCGAACGTGACCTGAATACCCTCGCCAACGCGCTCAACCACGGCGCCCGGAATCGCCTGTTCGAGCTCCTTCGCCTGCTGATCCATTTGATGCCCGATCACCGCACCTGCGGCGCCGCCAACGGCGGCGCCAATGATTGCGCCGCGTGCCGTGGAGCCGGTTTGATTGCCAACTACACCACCAACGGCGGCGCCGACGCCGGCGCCAATGGCCGCACCGGTCTGCTTCTTGGATGCACAGGCCGTGGTGCTCAAGGCAAGCGTGAATGCAATGATTGGACGAACGACTGTACGGTTCATGATGTTCTCCCGGGTACCACAAGTAGAATGCCACCAACTACGATGGCGGCAATGCCAGCCCACAGGGGGATGTTGACGCGCTCTTTGTCTTGTACTTCGATCGAGATCGGGCCGAGGTCAGCCTCGCTTGTGCTCTTGGTGTACGTGAAACCACCGTACGCCAGGACGAGCGCGCCGGCCACGATCAGCACGATCGCTGCGATTCGAGTTGAACCCATTGGGCAGGGGAGTGAATGGACCAACCTTGTGGGCTGGTGCGGGTGACCGCGGATTGCCGCTGACACCTTTCAGTGGTGGCGCGGCGAGGGTGGCAGCGGTACCGCGATGCTGCCAGCTGCGTTCTACCCGCAAACGTCCAAATCAGATCTGATTGCGTTCCGCAAACTGCGCAATGTGATCTGCCGCACGAAACGCCAGTGCTTGAATCGTGAGCGTTGGCTGGCCCCGTCCGCTGGTCACAAACGAACTCCCGTCCACAACGAACAGATTCGGCACGTCGTGCGCGCGATGGTAGCGATCGACCACTGAGGCGGCAGGATCATTTCCCATGCGACAGGTGCCGAGCAGATGCACGGTAAATCCCGGGTCATCGTTGATCGGATCATCGTACATGCGGAGCGCGCCCGCGGCGTCGAGCAGTTCACGCCCCCGTGCCTGAAACCATCGGTACATGCGCAAGTCATGCTCGTGCTCGCGGAAGGTGGTGCGAAGCGCTGGCAGACCCCAGGCATCCTTGAGTTCAGGATCAAGTGACACACTGTTGCTTTCCACGGGCAGCGACGTGGTGTGCGCGTAGCACAGCAACGACTGGTTGTACCACGAGTGCAGACGCTGTTTGAACGCGCTGCCCCACTGTGGCTCCGATGCCGGAAGCGAAAGCGCCATGAGCATCGCCGGTACGTCGAAGCGAAAATCGAATCCTCCGCCTCCAACAAAGCCAAGTGCAGGGTCGAGTTCGTACGGCTGATGCGTGATGCGCGAGACCACCGGACCGCGATGCCCGTTGACCTCGTGCGCAAAATCCGCACGGGTAAGGGCCGCACCATTGAACATGAAGTGCCGTCCAACCAGTCCGCTTGAGTTCGCCAGTCCGTCGGGGTGCTGCGCATTGGCCGACAGCAAAAGCAATCGCGGTGACTCGGCGCCATTGGCGCACACGACCACTGCTTTGGCGCACTGAAGCACTTCACGTTTGTCTCGATCAAAGTACAACACTCCCGTCACGCGCCCCGCGGTGTTCAGTTCAATGCGCGACACGTAGCATTCGCTACGCAGCTCACACCGCCCTGACCGCAGTGCTTCAGGAATCATGGTGTAGTTGGCGCCCGACTTCGCACCCCATTCGCACGGAAAGCCAAGGCAGAAGCCGCAGTTGTGGCACGGCTGACGTCCGTTGAACTCGCGTGACAGAATGGCCATCGGCGCCGCCTTGTGACTCCAGCCCATCTTTTCGCAGGCCACCGTGAGCAGCACGCCCGGCCCCGTCACGTTGAGTGGCGGCAACGGATACGGACGTGAGTGTCTGGGCTCGCCTGGGGCGGTGCTCACTTCCCCAGACACGCCAATCGCCCACTCCACAGCGCTGTAGTACGGCTCCAGCTCATCGTACGTGATCGGCCAGTCGGCCAGCGAGGCTCCAGCTACACCACCACGCACGGAAAACTCGTTGAAATCGATTGGTCGAAAACGCCAGTAGTTGCCGGTGAAGTGAAACGATGTCCCGCCCACCGCCTTGGCGTACCCGACAAAGGGCCGCTGTTGTGCCGTATCCTGCGTATTGGTGCGATGCGTCTGCGGCTGCGTCTGCGATGAGTTGGTCCAGCGCTCGGTGATGAACGCGCCCAGCTCATCATGCTCCATTTCGCTGGGTGCAAACGCCCGCCCCTGTTCGAGCACGACCACATCAAATCCCTTGCGCGACAGCTCACGCGCCACCGACGCGCCCGCTGGCCCTGAGCCAATCACGACAAAGTCTACGGGCTCATCCGTGCGATAGCTGCGTCCTGCAGGTGGCCGTTGCATCAGTGGTGAAGACCGGTGGTGGGAATGCGAGACAACGCTACAGGATGCGACCCAGCAAGGCAATCTGATTGTCCGGGTGATCGTACCAGCCAAAGGGCGGCTTGTATTCCATGACCGACCGCTGATCCACCAGATTCCAGCCAATGAAGTCGCGGTTGCCGCCGTACTTGGGAAGCGCAAACATGCCGGCGATCGTCGCGAAACGAACCGCGCCGAAGAACTCGCCACCTTCGATCGTGCGCAACATCGCATCCTGCTGCGCGTCGCCAAGCTGGGCGAAGCGCGCGACCCCAGCATGTGCATTGGCCACTGCGGCGTTCAGGTCGCGCAGACCGACCGCAAAAAAATCCGCTTGGTCGACGGCAAACGTGGTCATGCTGCGGTCAATGAAGTACACCACGCCCGCTTCGCGCGCACCGGGCGTGTCGTCAGTCGGAAAGATGCGCGCGGCGATCGCCTCGACGTCGGCCGCGTCGTCGGGTGCAAAGTGCACAAACCCGGCAGGCTGCTCGGCGCTGTTTGCATCGGGCTCATGTGTGTCCGCGTTGGGCGGTGCGCTGTCCCGGCACGCAATGGCTCCGGACAGCCACACGGCGCTCACCGCACTCATACCGACAAGGAACTCTCGACGAGACAAGGTCATAGTAAAGGTGAGCTTATCCCTTTTCTTCCCGAGCCGCCAGAGTCGCATGCCAGCTTCATCCAAAGTGACATTCACCAATGGACGCGGACAGCAGCTGAGCGGGCGCATGGAGCTGCCCTCCGATGCGCGTCCTCACTCCTTTGCACTGTTCGCGCACTGCTTCACTTGCGGGAAGGACCTGCGCGGGGCGGTGGAGTTGGCACGTGCGCTCACGCTCGAGGGCTTTGGCGTGTTGCGCTTCGACTTTACGGGACTCGGTGAAAGCGAGGGCGCGTTCGCTCACACCACGTTTTCGTCCACCGCCGATGATCTGATTGCGGCGGCGCAGTTTCTGGAAGCGGAGTACCTCGCGCCACGCCTTCTCGTTGGACACTCGCTCGGCGGGACCGCGGTGATACGCGCGGCGTCGCGTATCCCGTCGGCTGCGGCGGTCGTCACGATTGGCGCTCCATCTGACGCAGAACATGTGATCCAGCACTTGGGTGATGCGGTCGTCACCATTGAAGAACAGGGCGATGCGGACGTACAGATCGCCGGCCGCGCTTTTCGTGTGAGCCGCGAGTTTTTGCATGACGTGCGCAACGCAAAAATCACGGATGCTCTGCGAGAGCTCAAGCCAGCGCTTCTGGTGATGCATTCACCCACTGACCAGATTGTCGGCATCGACAACGCAGCCCGGTTGTACACGGCCGCGCGACACCCCAAGAGTTTTGTCTCGCTCGACGGCGCGGATCATTTGTTGTCGTCCGCGCGCGACGCGCATTATGCCGCGCGTCTGGTGGCGGCGTGGGCGTCTCGCTATCTGCCCGAACAGTTGGTGCCTACCGAGAGCGAGCTGGTGGCCCGCGAAAACGTCGCCACACGCACGGGTCGCACAAAGTACCGAACGGAAGTACGCGCGGGACGTCATGGTCTGGTGGCCGATGAACCGGTGGCGGTGGGAGGCGCCGATGCGGGTGCCTCACCCTACGACCTCCTGCTGGCCGCACTTGGCGCGTGCACCGGCATGACGCTCCGCATGTACGCCGATCGCAAGCAATGGGCACTCGATGAGGTCACGGTGCACCTCAAGCACGGAAAACTGCATGCACCGGACGGCCAGTCACCGGAACGTGAGGCGGCGCGCACCGACCACATTGAACGCGTGATTGAAATCCAGGGCGCGCTGGACAAGGCGCAGCGTGCGCGGCTGATAGAAATTGCCAACATGTGCCCAGTCCATCGCACACTCGAACGTGGTGTGACGACCACGACGCGTACGTTGGAGGCTGTCGCAATGTCGGAGTGAAACGTATCGTGTGTCTATGACGACAGTGACCAAGACACAGGACGACCTGGCGGTCCAGCACGCGATGGCCGGAAGACGCCGAGTCGTGAGCGCACCGCACACGCTCGCACCGCGCACGCTCGCGCAGCCGCACCCACGCGCAACGCATTGGTGGTGCGACCGCGCACGTTCGGTGGCGCTACTGCTGGCCGGGTTCGCACTCAGCGCGTGCGCCGGGCCCACCAGTACCGCCGGACCCCCGCCGCCACCCCCGCCGCCATCGAGTGATGTGCCGGCCGGACCCTTCACTGTTGGCGCGGAATACACGCATGCCAGCAACTGGATTCAATACACCGCCGGCGACGCACCGCTCGTGATTATTGCGCCACATGGTGGCACGCTGGCACCGTCGGCGCTGCCGGATCGCACATGCCCGGGGTGCGTCACGGTCAACGATCTCAATACGCAGGATCTGGCACGCCGTATTGCCGCAGCGTTCGCCCAACGCACCGGACGTCGTCCGCATCTGGTGGTCAATCTGCTCAGCCGGCGAAAACTGGATGCGAACCGTGCTCTGATCGAAGCATCGGGCGGCAACACCACACAGCTTGCATCGCCTTGGCGCTGGATGCATGGGGCGATTGATTCGGCGAAAGCCGATGTCACGCGTCGCTGGCGACGCGGTTTGGTGATCGACCTGCATGGACACGCGCACAGCATTCCGCGACTCGAACTGGGCTATTTGCTTAGCGCCACTGAGCTGCGGCTCAGCGATGCAGCGCTCACGTCCGGCAACGCCCTGTCAACCAGTAGCATTGCCCGACTCATCCGCGACGCCCGCAGCACGCGCACACCGGCCGCGCTGCTGCGCGGCACCACAAGCCTGGGCGGTTTGCTGCAAGCACGAGGCTATGCTGCGGTGCCGTCTCCTGCCGCGCCGGCGCCACTCGTGGGGGAGGCGTATTTCGACGGTGGGTACAATACCGATCGGCATGGTTCGTCGAGTGGCGGCGCCGTCGATGCGGTGCAGATTGAATGTCACTTTACCGGTGTGCGCGATACCGATGCCAACCGCGCCGCCTTTGCCAACGCGCTGGTTGACGCGCTGCTGGTCCTGCTGTCGGATGAATACGGATGGCAGCCGTGAAACGCGACGTCATGGGCGGCAAGTGTGTGTGGGCCACACGCCAAGCATGATTCCTACACCGCTCGATCACCAGTTTCTGGCCTACGCGCTGGCGCTGGCGCACGACGCGGCGAATGCTGGCGAAGTGCCGGTGGGCGCCGTGATCGTGTGCGATGACCGTGTCGTGGCCCGGGCGCAAAATCGAATGCGCCGCGACGGCGATGCCACGTCGCATGCGGAACTGCTGGCTATCCGGATAGCCAGTCACGAGTTGGGCGACGCGCGGCTCGATCGTTGTACGCTGTACATCTCGCTCGAGCCATGTGCGATGTGCGCCGGTGCGATTGTGCTGTCGCGACTCAAACGAGTGGTCTTCAGCGCTTGGGACGACAAAGCCGGCATGGCCGGATCCGTGGGAGACGTGCTACGCCATCACAAGCTCAACCACCGGCCCGATGTGCTCGGTGGTGTCGATGCAGAACCGGCCGCGCGCTTGCTGCGGGAGTTCTTCGCGGCGGCGCGTGAGCGGCAACCCTGAGGTTACATCGCGCACGCGCCGCCGAAATGCGGCTACTTGAAAGTCTTGAGCTCCTTGGCCTTGTACCGGGCCCAGTACACATCCAGCTCCCGCTTCACTTTGCCGTGCAACAGGTACACGCCAACCAGATTCGGGAAGGCCATGCCCAGAATCATCAGGTCGCCGAAGTCGAGCACATTGGTGGCCGTGATGATGGAGCCCAAAAACACAAACACAAGGAACAGCAACCGATACGACAATGATGCTTTGGGACCAAACATCCACACCCAGCACCGCTCTCCGTAGTACGACCACGAGATCATCGTGGAATACGCAAACAGGAACACGGCCGCAGAGAGCACGTATGGGAAGAAGGCGATCTGCTCACCCATGGCACGCGACGTGAGCGCGGCACCCTGATTGCTGGTCACCAGATCAGCGTATTCCGGGTTGTTGTACGCGCCGGTAATCACGATCACCAGCGCCGTCATCGTACACACCACGACCGTGTCGATAAACGGCTCCAGCAACGCCACAATGCCCTCGCGCACCGGGAATTCGGTGCGTGCGGCCGAGTGCGCAATGGCGGCTGAACCAGCGCCGGCTTCGTTGGAAAACGCCGCGCGCTGGAAACCAATAATCAGCACACCAATAAATCCGCCATATAACGCGTCAGCGTTAAACGCGCCGTTGAAAATCGTGACAACGGCCGTCGGAATCTCGCCGAAGTTCATGAACAGCACGGTGAGTGCCGAGGCAACGTATACCACCGCCATTACCGGCACGATCTTGTCGGCCACCGACGCAATGCGCTTGATGCCGCCCAAAATCACGACACCCACCATGGTGGCCATCAGCAGACCGTACGCCCATGGATACTCGGCCAGAATCGGCACCGTCTCCTGCAGCGCGTTCATGGACTGATTCACCTGGAAGCTGTTGCCGCCACCCAGCGAACCGCCAATGCAAAGAATCGCGAAGGCCACAGCCAGCACTTTTCCAAGCTTGGGCATGCCCATTTCGGCCAAGCCTTTGGACAGATACTGCATGGGTCCGCCGAGCACGTTGCCGTCGGCGCCAATGGTCCGATATTGCTGACCGAGCGTGCACTCGGTGAACTTGGCCGTCATTCCGATCAGTCCGGCGCAGATCATCCAAAAGGTGGCGCCCGGCCCGCCCATGCTGATGGCAATCGCCACGCCTGCGATATTGCCCAGTCCGACAGTGGCTGAGAGTGCCGTGGTCAGCGCCTGAAAGTGCGAGACGTCGCCGGGCGCGTTGGGATCGGTAAACTTGCCGCTAGTCACCTGGATGGCGTGTTTGAACGCGCGCACGTTGATGAAACCCATGCGTACGGTCAGAAACACCGATGCCACCACCAGCCACACCACAACCAGCGGGATTGTGATCGTGGGCGACCAGAAGGCGACGTCAAAAAAGAACACCGCGCTGATGACGCTATTGACCGCCCCCATGGCGCCATCGACGGTGGCCATGAATCCGGTGTCTTGCCCGAAGGCGGCGGAAAACGGCAGCAGACTGACGCCCAGGGCCGCAGCGGGAGCGCGCAACTGGCGTCCGAAAAGTGTGCTCATTCGTAGCGTGAAGAGGGGAAGGGGTGACAACGGCGTCACGGATTCTGGCCGGACGGGGCCGGCACGGCGGAATGGGCCAACCTACAATGCAATCGCATCGCACGATACCAGACACGCACAATAAGGCGCAAATGTTGAGTCTGGCGAGCCGTTCGCTGCAACGCGCACACACTTGTTGCGGCGTGTCGGTTGCGTTTAGATTGTGAGGCTGCGGAGTTGGATAGGTGGCTGAGTGGTTGAAGGCACCGGTCTCGAAAACCGGCGTACCCGCAAGGGTATCGTGAGTTCGAATCTCACCCTGTCCGTCGTCTGTACACGAGTATCAACATCCCGGTATCAAGGATGGGTGGCCGAGTGGTTTAAGGCGCACGCCTGGAAAGCGTGTGGGGGTGCAAGCCTCTCGCGAGTTCGAATCTCGCCTCATCCGTACACCCCGCAGCGCCCTCACGGGCGCTGCGGGGTTCGTGTTTTCCAGGCCCGGACGTTGCGATCCGGGCGCGCTTCGCGCAGATATCAAACGTCAGGATTTAGTCCCGCCAGCGGATTTCTCCGCCGTCTTCGCAGGAGCGATGTAATGACTCCGCATTCCAGTTCCACCCCCGCGCGCACCGCTGCTTCAGCGCGACGACGCAACCTGTGGCGCCTCGCGCTGCTGGCCGCCATCGCACTCGGTGTGTTCATGCTGTGTGCAAGCGTCCTGGTAGCCGCCTCCCACCGCGCCGATCCAGCCACAAACGCTTCGGCGCCCGCATTCACCGTTCAAGGCGAGCGCACCATGCAGGGTGCCAAGCTGGCCCTGCGCGGCACGGGTTGGCCGGCCAGCGTCACCGTCACCCTCACCGGCAGCGCGCCCCCCGGCGCACAGAAGTCGCTCGATTTGGGCACCGCTCGCGTGAATGACGCGGGCGAGTTCCGCGCTAGCAAACTCTCCGATTGCACCATCTCGTCGCCTCCAGATCCGAAAGCGCGCGTCACCATCACGGCGCAAAGCGGCAACACGAACGTCGAACAGCGTATCGACGCGGCGCACTGGCAATGCATGTCGGGAGACAGCGGCGGCAGTTGACACCCACGGCACGGGCGTGCAGGATTTCGCGCTCACATCTGCCATGCGCTCCGTGCCCACTGCCATCTTCGTCTGTCCGTTTTTCTCACCCGCGTCCACGCAAATGATCGAGGCCGCGCTCTCGCTGCCCGGCGTGCGCCTGGCCGTAATCGCGCAACAACCGCTCGCCGCGCTGCCACCCGCACTCGTTGCGCAACTCGCCGGTCATTGGCAACTCCTTGACGTCACCGACGCCGCGGCACTGCTGCACGCCGTAAGCGCGCTGCAGGAGCGAATGGGCCCGCTGCATCGCGTCTTTGGCGCGTA
The DNA here is from genome assembly GCA_038203945.1 of Gemmatimonadales bacterium. GTDB lineage: Bacteria > Gemmatimonadota > Gemmatimonadetes > Gemmatimonadales > Gemmatimonadaceae > JAABRT01. The sequence goes on along the minus strand of JBBRDJ010000003.1, from coordinate 65,059 downwards.
TGAACAGCTGCAGGTGCCCTTGGCCGAGGTGCGCGAGACCCTGGACATCAGCGGGATGCGCCCACCAGCGGCACGACGCTTTCGCGACAAGGCGCTCATGAAAGCGTCGCTGCACGCTGCTGGTTTGCCGTGTGCGCGGCATGCGCTGGTGACCAACGCCAACGATGCGTGGGCCTTTGCGCGCGACGTTGGCTTTCCGCTGGTGGCCAAACCGCCCGCCGGTGCCGGCGCCCGCAACACCGAACGTATCGTCGATGGTGCGCAACTTGGTGAATGGCTCAAGCACAATCCGCCCCAATCTGAGCAGCCACTGTTGCTCGAAGAGTTTCTCACCGGTCGTGAACATTCGCTGGAAACAGTGACCATCAATGGGCGCGCGGTCTGGCACTCCATCACGCACTACGATCCCACACCGCTCGAAGTGCTCGAGCAGCCGTGGGTGCAATGGTGTGTGGTGCTGCCGCGCGAAGTCGATGACCCGCGCTACGATGACATTCGCACCATTGGTGCTCGCTCCCTCGCCGTCCTCGGCATGCACACCGGTGTCTCGCACTGCGAATGGTTCCGGCGAGCCGACGGTAGCGTGGCCATTTCGGAAATCGCGGCCCGTCCCCCCGGCGCACAAATCACCACGCTGATTTCGCGTGCCCACGATATCGACTTTGTGAAAGCGTGGGCCCAAATCGAAATCTTTGGCACCTTCGAGATTCCACAGCGCAAATACGCTGTGGGCGCGGCATATTTGCGCGGACAGGGGCAGGGACAAGTCGCCGCTCTCGACGGCCTTGATATCGTGGCCCGGGAGCTGGGCTCGCTCGTGACCGATTACCGTCTGCCCACCGCCGGTCAGTCGCCCACGGGTAGCTACGAAGGCGAAGGATTTGTCATTGTGCGTCACCCCGAAACCGACGTGGTCGTGCGCGCTCTGCGCCGACTCATTACCACCCTGCGCGTTCGCCTCGGTTAACGCGCGCTTTTCACGAGAGACTGCATGGCGCACAACGTCCTCATGATCATGCCGGGATTCCCCGGTGAGATGCCGTACTTCACCCGTGGCCTCGACAACGTGGGCGCCACCGTGTGGGGCGTGGCGCCGGGCGGGGCCAACGAGCTGCCGGAAATGGCGCGCTATCACCTCGCGCACTACCTCTCCGTGCCGGCGCTGTTTACCCAACCCGACGCGGCCATCAAGCAGATTCGCGAATGGACGCGCGGCGTGACCATCGATCGTGTCTGCTGCCTGTGGGAGCCCGGTGTGGAGTTGGCGGCAGCCATCCGCGCCGCCCTTGATGTGCCCGGACAAACGCCGGAACGTGCTCGGCGCTTTCGCAACAAGGAACTCATGAAGCTGGCCTTGGGCGAAGCGGGCGTGCGCGTGCCGCGCCACGTGTCCGCACGCACCATCAAGGAAGTGCAGGCGGGTGCGGAACGGGTAGGGTTCCCGTGCATCATCAAGCCCATTGCCGGTGCCGGCTCGCAGGACACCTTTCGCTGCGACAGCCAGTCCGAGCTCGATGCCGCACTCAAGCAACTGGGCCACATCGAAGAAGTGAGTGTGGAAGAATTCATTGACGGCGAAGAGTTTACGTACGACACCGTCTGCGCCGGCGGGGTGATTCGCTACTTCCACGTTGGCTACTACCGCCCACGCCCGCTTGTGGCGCGCACGGTGGAATGGATCAGTCCACAAACGCTCAGCTATCGCCACGTCGATGACCCGTGGGTCGCCGAAGGACGCGCGATGGGCGAACAAGTGCTCAAGGCACTCGATTTCGACACGGGTTTCACGCACATGGAGTGGTACCGCAAGTCCGACGGCGAAGTGGTGTTTGGTGAGGTGGCGGCCCGTCCCCCCGGCGCGCGCACGGTGGACCTCATGAACTTCGCCTCGGACATCGATCTCTTCACCGGCTGGGCCGAGGCCGAGGTGCACGGTCGCTTCTCGCTGGAGGTGGAGCGCAAGTACAACTGCGCGTGCATTAGCAAGCGCGCCCAGGGGCAGGGGCGCATTCAGCGTATTGAAGGGCTCGACCGCGTGGGAGAGCGCTGCGGCGAGGCGATTGTCGCGGTAGACCTGTTGTCGATCGGCACGCCGCGTCGGGATTGGAAGGCCACTTTGCTCTCCGACGGGTACGTGTCACTCCGCCACCCGGACTGGCAGGAGACGAAGGACATGGCCGACTTTGTGGGGGAGCACCTGAAGCTTATCGCTGGCTGAGCCCACCGTTGCATCAACAACACACCGCGTGAACTGTGGTGTGCTTGCAACAGGGTGCGGGGGGCAGACGCGACGATCTGCCTCCCGCTTCTCGTCTGTAGCGGCCTCAACCGGTTGAATTGGCCTGTTTGGGCGCGGCATGGCACTTGCTCAGACACACACCCATAGGCACAGTTGAGATGTGCCAGTTGAGGCCCGCTGCATGACGGTAGTCGGGCCTCACTCCAGCCTCTGCAAGGAAACTGATCATGTCGCGCATTGTGGAAGATCCGCCAATCGAAGCCGCCCGGAGCCATTTCTCGCAGCTGTGCGTGCTGCTTACGGGTGTCGCCGCAGGCGTGGTGGCACCGTCGGCGGGTGAGTCACTGCAGAGCCCCAGCTATCACATGGGCCGTCGTGACGGGTACCATGTGGTGGTGGCACACCTGGCCAGCAGCCGGAGCCTGCGTGAGGCCGCCGACAAGTGTGTGGCGTTTGGCCGTGGTGTCGAGGAGCGCGCCAGCACGCATCCCTACGGCCCCGATTGGTGCCACGGGTTTGCCCAGGCCACGCTCGACGCGGCGCAGGATCTGGCCATGTACGCTGCCACCTGCACACTTCCGCAGCTCGACCGGCAGCGCCTGCGTTCGGCGCGTACTGCGGCCCGCCATCTGTCGCCCTTCCCGAACAGTTGGACCGCTCCGCGCGGCGCCTCTGCGCTCGATACACCCGATGCACCGAGCTCACCACGCGAGTGGTAAGGCGACAGCACCACGTTTTTGAGGCATAGCGCAGCGGGCCGGATTCCTTCGCGGATTCGGCCCGCTGACGCTTTGCGCCAGCAGCGCGACGCTCGCCGCATATATTGCGCGCATGACCAAACCCACCACGCTGCTGGATAGCCGAGCCATCGACCGCACGTTGCGGCGGATGGCCGATGAAATCGTAGAGCACAACGGCGGTACCGACGATCTTGTCGTCGTGGGCATCGAGCGCCGCGGTGTGCAGCTCGCAGACCGCATTGTCGCCATCATCGAAAAGCAGGAGCAAACCACGATTGCGCGTGGCGCACTCGATATCACGCTCTATCGGGATGATCTGCAGACGGTGGGGCCGCGTCCCGTGGTTGGACGCACGCAGCTGCCGCTTACCCTCGATGGCAAGCGAGTGGTGATCGTGGACGACGTGCTCTACACCGGCCGCACCGTGCGCGCCGCGCTCGATGAGCTGGCCGACTTCGGTCGACCGGCGCGCATCACGTTGGCTGTGCTGGTGGATCGCGGGGGACGCGAACTGCCCATTCACGCCGATGTGGTGGGTCGTACCGTGGAAGTGGCGTCCGGGCAACGTGTCGATGTGTTGCTGACCGAAGTGGATGATCGCGACGCGGTCGTTCTGGCCGATCGCAGCGCGCCCTGAGCCCACCGCACATGACCGGACCACTCGGCAAAGACCTGCTTGGCCTCGACGAGTTGAGTGCGGAGCAGATCCTGCTCATTCTCGACACGGCGGTGCCGTTCAAGGAAGTGAGCGAACGGCAAATCAAGAAGGTGCCGACGCTCCGCGGCATGACGATTGTCAACTTGTTTTTTGAAGCGTCCACGCGAACGCGCGTGTCGTTTGAGTTTGCCGAAAAACGACTCTCCGCCGACACGGTAAATGTCGCGTCGTCCGGATCAAGTGTGACCAAGGGTGAAACGCTCGTGGACACCGCGCGCAATCTGGAAGCGATGCGCATTGACATGGTCGTGATTCGTCATCCCGCATCGGGCGCGGCCCGCTTTCTCGCGGAACGCATCGACAGCAACGTGATCAATGCCGGTGACGGCACACACGAACATCCCACGCAGGCGCTGCTCGATATTCTCACGCTGCGCGATCGGTTCGGTGATCTGGCCGGACGGCGCATCTGCATTGTGGGTGATGTGCTGCACTCGCGCGTGGCCTGCTCCAACATTTACGGCTTGCGCAAGCTCGGTGCTGAAGTCGCTGTGTGTGGTCCACGATCACTGTTGCCCAACGCGGTGGAAGAACTGGGCGTTCAGGTATTCGATCGCATTGAAGCGGCCATTGAGTGGGCCGAAGCGCTCAACGTGTTGCGGTTGCAACTCGAGCGCATGCAGGCCGGCTACATCCCTTCGTTACGCGAATACAATCGTGTATTCGGCGTTACGAGTGAGCGCCTCGACCGGGCGCCACATGATCTTCTCATCCTGCATCCCGGCCCCATGAACCGTGGCGTGGAAATCGATTCTGATGTGGCCGATGGCCCACATTCCGTCATCCTGCATCAGGTCACCAACGGCGTGGCCGTGCGCATGGCGGTGCTCTATCTGCTGGCCGGCGGCCGGCCCGATCTGGCCCATGAGGCCAAGGGGGGGGGACGCTCATGACGCGTGATCTGCTGCTGCGCGGTGGACGCATCGTTGATCCATCGCAGAACATGGATATCACGGGCGACGTGCTCCTGCGCGACGGGAAAGTCGAATCGTGCGGCACCGCCATCGCCACGCCCGACGGCGCTGACGTGATCGATTGTGCGGGTCTTGTGGTGTCGCCCGGCATGATCGATGTGCACGTGCACATGCGTGAACCGGGGCGCGAAGATGTCGAGACCATCAAGTCGGGTGCCCACGCCGCCGCCGCTGGTGGCTTTACCGCCGTGTGCGCCATGCCCAACACCCGACCCACCACCGACAATCAGGCCACGGTCGGCTTTGTCAAACGGCAGGGGGAAGCCGCTGGTTTTGCGCGTGTCTACCCGTACGGCACGATTTCCGTTGGCTCCAAAGGTGAGACGCTGGCTGAGATGGGTGAAATGGTGGGCGCGGGTGCCGTGGCCTTCAGCGACGATGGCTATCCGGTGCAAAGCGCCCAGCTCATGCGCACCGCCCTTGAGTACGCCCGCACGTTTGGGGTGCCGGTGGCCGAACACTGTGAAGACATGACGCTCGCGCACAATGGATCGATGAACGAGGGCGCCATCAGCGCGCGACTCGGTCTCAAGGGCATTCCGGCCGAAGCCGAAGAGATCTACGTCATTCGCGACATTCTCCTGGCCAAGCGAACCGGTGGACACATTCACATGTGTCACATGAGTACCAAGGGATCGGTCGAGCTCATTCGCTGGGGCAAGGAGCGCGGAATCAACGTCACGGCCGAAGTGTGCTCGCACCACATTTCGCTCACCGAAGAACGGGTGGGCAACTACGATACCAACGCGAAAATGAATCCGCCGCTGCGCAGCGCCGACGATGTGGAAGCGCTGCAGCAGGGTTTGGCCGACGGCACGATCGATCTGCTCGTTACCGATCACGCGCCGCATCACTACGACGAAAAAGAACGCGAGTTCGCCGACGCCCCCAACGGTATAGTGGGTCTCGAAACTGCGCTTGGCGTAAATTGTACGTGGCTGCTGCACCGCGGTGTGCTGTCACTGTCGGCGCTGGTTGACAGCATGGCCTGCAAACCAGCCAAGGTCTTCGGCTTGCCGGGCGGCACGTTGCGCGTGGGTAGTTTGGGTGACGTGACCGTGTTCGATCCCGACAAACGCTGGACGGTTGATCCCACCCGGTTCCGGTCCAAGGGACGCAATACGCCGTATGGCGGTGTGGAGCTCACGGGGCAGGCGCGGTATACGATTGTTGGTGGACTTGTGGTGTACCGCGCCGAGTGACGGCCACTCGCGAGACACTCCTGACGCACCCGTGATCCCGTCGTGATCCCCTCATCCGGAGAGCTGGCCACCCGTGAGGCCATGGTGCGGGCTTGCGCTCGTCTGCATGCGCGCGGGTTGTTGGCCGGCACCGAAGGCAATGTCTCCGTACGGTTGCCTGACGGAACGTTGCTCGCCACGCCCGCCGGTGCCGACAAGGCCACGCTGGCGCCCGGTGATTTCATCAGGTTGCACGCCACCGGCATGCCCTGCCACTTTGTGACATCAGGCGACATGGGGAGTAACATGCAGGGAGAGTCCAAGGGCGGCCGTGCATCGTCCGAAATAAAGATGCATATTCGTGCCTATCAGCGTCGGGCTGACGTTGGAGCGGTCGTCCACGCGCATCCGCCAGCCGCTACGGCGTTTGCCACCGCCGGCCGATCGTTTCCGGCTGACGTCTTACCCGAACTGATCGTCAATGTCGGTCCGGTGGCGCTCGTCCCGTACGCGCGTCCCGGTACTGACGCGCTTCCCGATGCGATGACGCCGTGGCTCGACTCGCATCAGGTGTTCCTGCTCGCCAATCATGGCGTCACGACCCTTGGTGCCACGCTCGACCAGGCGTTGTATCGCCTCGAAAGTTGTGAACAAGCGGCCCGTATACTGCTCGGTGCCGCGCTGCTCGGCGGCGCTCAGCCGTTGCCGCCTGGCGAAGCTGACGCGCTCCGCCTTCTCTGATTCGTTGTTTGTAGCCGCTCACCTGGAGTGTACCGTATGACCGATTCAACGCCGGTGTCCATCGACGACGTACGCACGTTGGTCGCCGAACGTCACCGTTTTGATGAGTGGCTGACCGCACTCGAGTCCCGCCGAAGCGATACGCCCGAGCACGTGTACGCACGCGTCTTTGGTGACTACGTCGCGCGGCGTGATGAGGTCATGACGCAGCTGCACGCGCATGTGCCGGGACTCGAACAATTGCTCGGCGAGCTCGACGCGCGCTCGACCGATCTGGGTTTGCGCTGCCGCGCCGAAGAAGATGAACGCGCTGAAGCCATGCTCCGACACGCCGTGGGCGAGTACGATGACGGTAAGTGGGAGGAAGTGCGCAACCGCGTGGAGTCCACGTTGGCCACGTTGGGCGATGAGCGCGAGGCCCTCGACGCCGAACGCGAAGACGTGAGCAGCTTGCTCTCAAGCGCCCGTCCGGAAGCGGCCGTGGTGTTGCCGCCCGAGGACGCGAGTGTCACCGAGAACGCGGTGGAGCCGGCGTCACCGGATGATCAGCCAACGCGTCGCGATACGCCCGATTGGCTGGGCACGATCACCCCAGCGTCCGTCCCCTCGCTGACTCCTGAGCCGACGTCCGAAAAACCAACGTCAGAATCCGCGCCGCCGCGCGATGACGCCTTGGGCGAAGTGGGCGGTCTGGAGTTTACAACCGAGGAGGAGTCGGCCGATCGTTCGTCGGCGGATGTGTTTGGCGATGCCCGGATGAGCAGCCGCGAGTCGGACGCTCGTTCGGACGCTCGGTCAGACTCCCGGTCAGACTCCCGGTCAGACGCTGGTAGCGGGGCGCCGTCGTCGTCGTCCAATGCGTTTGATGAACTCGCATTTCTGCGCTCCGTTATCGACCCTCAGGCGTCAAATCCTCCAGCTCGCTCGACTCCCTCCACACCTACTGGCAACTCGGTGGCGCAGAAAACGCTGCGGTGTACAGAGTGCGGCACGATGAATCTGCCCACCGAGTGGTACTGCGAACGCTGCGGCGGAGAACTCGCGGCGTTCTGATGGGCTTTGCGCGGTGATGCATGGCTCCGCAGTCTTACAGTGAGCCCTCCACCGAAGCGTACACCGCACACCAAAAGGGCCGACATCTGGAAAGATGTCGGCCCGCTTGTTGTGCAACCTGATAGCCTGCTACCGCGTCAAGCTGCGGCAGCGGCCGCGCCGGAGATGCGCGAAATGCTGCTTTTCTGACGGGCGGCGGCGTTGGCGTGAATCAACCCCTTACGCGCGGCCCGATCGAGCAACGAGACTGCTCTGGTGCGCTCGTCTGCCGACGCTTCGGTGGTCTTGGCCTTCTTGAGCGCGGTACGGAGGGCGGAGCGCTGCGCACGATTACGTACGGCGGCGGCACGCGACTTCCGAAGATCCTTCTTGGAGGACTTGATATTCGGCACGGAAACGTCTTTGCTCGGGAATGCAGAAGTGGTAGCGAAGGAAACCCGCCGCTACTCAAGGTTGACTGACAAACGTATGCGCACAGCTACACGGTGTCAAGCGAGCCGGTGGCAGCGCGCTGCGTACCACGCCCAACCGATCTGCCGATCGCTTTGACAGCGCCTTCCTCGGCGAGTAGTTTATCCACAGTTGCTTGCTCGCACGTATTTGCTACGTTCGATCGTCCGAATGTCTCAGGTGCGGTCCGCAGGCGTAGTTCACATCTTAACCCGCCCCGCGTTGACCTGGCAGCAGCAACTTCTTCTCATTGCGCCCATGCTGCTCTTTTCCATGGTTGCACACGAGTACGCACACGGTTGGGCGGCGCTCAAACAAGGCGACGAGACCGCGTTGGCGCTCGGGCGGCTGACCTGGAATCCGGCCAAGCACATCGATCCGTTCATGACCATCCTGTTGCCGCTGATGCTGGCGGCGGCGGGTGCACCGATTCTCGGCGGCGCCAAGCCGGTGCCGGTGAATCCGGCGAACTTCCGGAATCTCAAACGCGGCGACATCATCGTATCGTTGGCCGGCGTCACCGCCAATTTGCTGATCGTGGTCGCCTGTGTGCCGGTGATCATACTGGCAGGTTGGGTAGGGAGTTTGATTCCGGCCGTTGTCACGCCCATGGCGCTGCTGCAACGCATGGCGGTCACGGGGATCTTTTTAAACATGATCCTTGTGGTCTTTAATCTTCTGCCGATTCCGCCGCTCGACGGCTCGCACGTTTTCAAGTATTTGCTGCCCCCGGCCTTGGCGCGACCTTATCAGCGACTGGCCGGCGCGGGCATTCTCGTGCTGCTCGCGTTCATGTACTTCGTGCCGGCCTTCCGAACGGTCGTGCTCTCACCGGCGTTATTCGTGCAGTCGCTCGCGCAGCGGTTGTATCTTCCGTTCCTGCTTCCGACCCCATTCGCGTGATTGCGCCAAACTTTCGCCCCACGGACTCCGCTCATCCGCCGTTTGTCGTCGAGCTCGATCAGTTCTCGGGTCCGCTCGATTTGTTGCTGTCGCTCATCCGCGACGAGCAGGTCGATATCTACGACATCCCGATTGCCCGCATCGCCGAGCAGTTTCTCGCGCGTATCAGTACGCTCGCCCTCGACGAAGCGGCCGACTATCTCGAAATGGCTGCGCGTCTGTTGCGCATCAAGGCGCAAATGCTGCTGCCGCGCGCCGAAGGTGAGGAGACGTGGGAAGATCCGCGTGCGGAGCTGGTGCGTCGCCTGCTCGAATACCAGCAAATGCGCGAGGTCGTCGACCTGCTCGAGCGTCGCGGCGAAGAGCGCCGCAACCGCTTTGCCCGTTCGTGGGTGCCGCAGGTGGACGTGGCGCCGCCCATTGCACCGCTGGTGTTGTCGCTGAGCGAGTTGCTGGCCGCGGTGGACCGCGTGATGCGCGTGTCCCGCATGCCCGCCACGCACGAAGTCATTGCGCGTCAGCTCGACGTGGCCGGTGCCTTGGCCACGGTGCGGCGCGTGATCGCTCGGCGTCGGCATGCCACCTGGCGTGATCTGATCGGACGCGACGCGGAGCCCTGGCAGATTCTGTCGGTGCTCATGGCGCTGCTTGAAATGGCCAAGCTCGGAGAGCTCCGCGTGGCCCAACCAACCCCGTTTGCCATGGTGGAGATCGAGCGTCGTGACGCCGTTAGCGAAGCTGCTTGAAGCGGCGCTCTTTGCGAGCCCGCGCCCGATACCGTTTGATCAGCTGGCCACGCTCGATCCTGAAGCGTCGCCAGCGGCTCTGTCGTCGGCGCTCGACGAACTGCGTGAGCACTACGATGTGGACGGACACGGCGTGGAGCTGATCGAGCAGGGCGGGGGATGGCAGATTCTCACACGTCCCGAATTCACCGAGGCCATTGAACGCGCACACGTGAGTGTGCGTCCGCAGCGCCTGTCCTCACCGTCGCTCGAAACGCTGGCGATCATTGCCTATCGTCAGCCGATTGGCCGCGCGGAAATCGAGGAAATCCGCGGTGTCGCGGTTGGCAGCGTGCTCAAGTCGCTGCACGAACGACAGCTTATCGATGTGGTCGGACGCAGCGAAGGCATTGGCCGTCCGCTGCTCTATGGCACCACACCGCTGTTCCTCGAACAGTTTGGGCTGCGTCACCTCGAAGAGCTGCCGCGCGCCGACGAACTGGCCATCGCCCTGCGCGGCGTCGGTGGTTTGGTGAGCACGCCGCTGGAACCGCCTCCTCCGATGTTGCCGCTCGATGAGCCGCCGGCGGCTGCGCCGAGTGACAACGAAGCCGATCCCAGCCGCACCGAACCGCTCACCGTGAACGTCGAATGACATCTCGTAAGGGTAGTCCCAATCGTGGCGGCCCACGACGCAGCGGTCCACCGCGTGATCCGTTCAGTACGCCGGTCGATCCCAACGCCGAGGGCCCAATGCGCATCCAGCGGGCCTTGGCGCGGGCGGGGATTGCGTCTCGTCGTGAGGCCGATCGCCTCGTGGGGGCGGGTCGGGTGTCGATCAATGGCACCGTGGCGCAAATCGGGCAGTCGGTCGATCCGGCCCATGATCGCATCGAGATCGATGGAGAAGTCGTCCAGGTGGCCATTCGCACCACCACCTGGATGGTGCTCAACAAGCCGTCGGGTGTCATGACGACACGCGCCGACCCACAGGGCCGTCCTACGGTGTTCGAGTTGGTGGATCCCGTGCCGGGGCTGGTGTATGTGGGGCGCCTTGATTTTCTCACCGAAGGGCTGCTGCTGCTCACCACCGACGGACGGGCCGCACACGCGCTCACGCATCCGAGCAAGGAAGTGGAGCGCACGTACGTGGCCGTAGTGCGCGGAGACGCGGCTGGTGCGGCGCGGGAAGCGCGGCGCGGCGTGGAGTTGGAGGACGGACCGGTTCATCCGGTCTCGGTGCGCGCCGATCCGCTCGGCGAGCGACGCTGGTCGTTTGAAATCACGTTGATCGATGGTCGAACCCGTGAAGTGCGCCGATTATGCGAGGCACTGGGACTCACCGTTGAGCGTTTGGTGCGCACGCGGTATGGCCCAGTCGAGTTGGGCGACCTGCCCGCCGGCGCCAGTCGACCGCTGTCGCCGCGCGAACGGGCCGTCATTGAAGCCCTCAGTGGCGCCTAGTCGCGCTCTGCGGGGTATGCCTGAGTCTGTCTCTCCACTGTTCTTGCAGTTCCTGACTTTGAAGCGGAGTTGTGCGCGTTGAGTGTTCCTTCCGTTCCGGCCAGTGCGCCGTCCATGATGGATCGAGATCCTGCCCCGTCTACGTCGTCTGGCGCTTCGGCGGCTGAAGTGGCGCGTGGCTCCGATGTGCAGATGGTGCAAGCCGTGCTGCATGAGGTGGCCCGCCGAATTGTCGGTCAGGATTATCTGGTGGAGCGACTGATGATCAGTCTGCTCACCGGCGGCCATGTCTTGCTTGAAGGTGTGCCCGGTCTCGCCAAGACACTCACCGTTCGCACGCTCGCCGAAACGGTGCACACCACGTTCCAGCGCATTCAGTTTACCCCTGATCTGTTGCCGGCCGACGTCATTGGCACGCAGATCTTTGATCAGCGTACGGGCGAGTTCCGCGTGAAGCATGGTCCGATCTTCGCGAACATTATTCTGGCCGACGAAATCAATCGTGCACCGGCCAAGGTGCAGGCCGCGTTGCTCGAAGCCATGCAGGAAAAGCAGGTCACGATTGGTGGCACCACGTATCCACTTGTAGAGCCGTTCCTCGTACTGGCCACGCAAAATCCCATCGAGCAGGAAGGCACCTATCCGTTGCCCGAAGCGCAGGTGGACCGGTTCATGTTCAAGCTGCGCGTTGGCTATCCCACACGGGCCGAAGAAAAGGAAATTCTTCGACGCATGGCGGGCGGCGAATCCATCAAGGTCTCCGCCGTCGCCCAACCAGAACAGTTGCTCGACGCGCGACGTCGCATTTCCGACATGTACATGGATGACCGTCTGGTGGACTACATCGTGGAGCTGGTGCACGCCACGCGTGATCCCAAGGATGTGGGCCTGGCCGACCTCGTGCCACTCATTGAGTTTGGTGCGTCTCCGCGAGCCACCATCGCGCTTGGTCAGGCGGCGCGTGCGCATGCGTTCCTGCGTGGCCGCAGCTTTGTCACGCCCGATGATGTCAAAGCCATTGCGCCGGATGTGCTGCGTCACCGTGTGCTTACCACGTTTGAGGCCGACGCGGAAGGCGTGACGTCGGACGCCATCGTCACGCGCATTCTGGGGCGCGTCGAGACGCCGTGAGCGACGCGTTTGCGGTGCCGTCGGAAGTATTGCGCCAGGTTCGACGACTCGAACTGCGTACCCGCCGACTCGTGGACTCGCAGTTCGCGGGCGACTATCGCTCGCTCTTCAAGGGCCAGGGCATGGAGTTCGCCGAAGTGCGTGAGTACCAGCCCGGCGATGAAGTGCGCACCATCGACTGGAACGTGTCGGCGCGCATGGGCCGTCCATTTGTCAAACGCTACGTCGAGGAGCGTGAACTCACGGTCATGCTGGCACTCGATGTCAGCGGTTCGTCGCAGTTTGGCACCGGCGCGCGATTCAAGGCGGAGCTCAGCACGGAGCTCGCCGCTGTATTGGCTCTCTCAGCCGTGCGCAACAACGATCGTGTCGGGTTGCTGTGCTTCACCGATCGCGTGGAGCACGCCGTGCCGCCGCGCAAAGGACGACGACACGCGCTGCGACTATTGCGTGATCTCATGACCATCAAGCCTGTCGGTACGCGCACGGATTTTGGTGTCGCGCTTGAGCGATTGGGACGCTTGCTGCCGCACCGCTCGGTGGTGTTCGTGTGCTCCGACTTTGTTGGTGAGAACCTTGAGCGGCCCCTTTCACATCTGGCGCAGCGACACGACGTCATTGCGCTCACCATGGAAGATCCCGCAGAGCTGGTGTTGCCGGATGTTGGCCTGGCGCGACTGGTCGATCCCGAAAGCCGAGAGATGGTGGACGTCGACACCAGTGATCCCGCGGTGCGCGCGTGGTTTGCGACGCAGATCGCCGCTGAACAGGTGGTTCGTCAGAAGTTGTTTGGGCGATTGGGTATCGATGAGGTGCTGGTGCGCACGGACACGGGCTATGTCGAGCCGTTGCTGGAGTTTTTCCGCGCGCGTGCACGACGAGCGCACGGTGCGGTGCGCACCGCGGTGCGTCCAGTCGCGGCCACCGGAGCTGCGGCGTGAAGACGCGTTGCGCGTGGTGTGTGATCACGGGTGCACTGCTCGCCTCGCTGGTGCTGGGCAAAGGAGCGGTGGGTGCCCAGTCGTCGGTCGGCGCAGTGCCCGGTGGCGCCGCAGCACAAGTACAAGTGGGCATTGCCGTGAGTCCGGACACGGTCACCGTGGGTGATCCGTTTTCCATCGTGGTGCGGCTTCGTGTGCCTGTGCAGGCACGTGTGCTCTGGCCTGCGCTCGATGACACCACCGCAAACATTGCCTTGCGTGCACCCATGCGGCGTCGTGACGGCCCGTCTGATGTGTCGGGCCGCGAGGAGTTCGCCGAGTTTGAAGTCGCCGCGTGGGATACGGGTCGTGTGGTGACCGGCTGGGATCCAGCGTTGGTCATTGTGGGCAACGACACTGTGTCCATCGCGCTGGCTGAGGTGGGAGTTGTTGTGCAGAGTGTGCTCAGTGCCGACACCCTTGAGCATGTCCCGCGTCCGGCCAAACCACCCTTTGCACAGGTTGTGCCCTGGTGGGAGCGCTGGTGGCCGGCCTTGTTGGTGCTGGCCGCACTGGCGGTATTGGCGTACGTGCTTTGGCGTCGGCGTCGGCGCGTCAAAACGCCGCCGTATTCCAGCGTGACACGGCTCGGGCCCTACGATCACGCCATGCATGCGTTCGATCGACTCGATCGGTTGGCGCTCACCGATGCGGGCGAGTTTGGTCGTGCCACAACGCTGGCCATGGACGTGTTGCGCGGCTATCTGTCGGCGCGCATTCCGGCCACCACGCGTGCGCAAACCAGTGCTGAACTATTGGCCGTGCTGGGCGATGACACACGCGTGCCGTTGTCCACACTTATTCAACTGCTCGTGGTCACGGATGCGGTAAAGTTTGCCCGTCGTCGGCTCACGGCCGCCGAAACGCGTGGTCTTACGGCTCAAGCACGGTCGGTGGTGGAGAGCATTGAATCGGTGGAACGCGCTCGACGCGAACAGGCCGACGCAACGGCGCGTGCGCAATCACTCCGGGACGCTGGCCAAGAGGTACGCGATGTTCCCGAAGCACCGGCTGCACCCGACGATTCAACGCGTCACACGCGTGAAACATCGGGGGTGTCGTGAGCGGTCTCCTGGATTGGTTCAGTGCGTTGTGGCAATCGCCGCTTCCGGTGGTCGCGAACATTGAGTTTGCGCGACCCTGGGTATTGCTGCTGTTGCTCTTCATTCCGGGCTGGATCTGGTGGCGTCGGCGTTATCAGCCACCGGCGCTCGTGTTCTCACGCGCCGGACTGTTGGCGCGTGGCCCGCACAGCGGTTCACGCTGGGCGCGTGTGGCACCGTGGTTGCGTTGGCTGGCCATCGGCGGAGTGGTGGTCGCGCTGGCCCAACCGCGCTCTGGAGCTCGCACGGAAAACGTGACCCGTGATGGCATCGACATCGCGCTGGTGGTGGATATTTCCAGCTCCATGCTGGCCGAAGATTTTCAGCCGCAGAATCGCATGGAGGTGGCCAAGGACAAAGCCAAGGCGTTTGTCACCGGTCGCCAGACAGACCGAATTGGTGTGATCGCGTTTTCGGGTGAAGCGCTCACGCAGGTGCCGCTCACGGCCGACTATCCGGTGGTGCTGGCTGCGATTGAAAATCTGCAGCCCGGTCAGTTACTCGACGGCACGGCCATTGGCACCGCCATCGCCACGGCGGCCAATCGCCTGCGAGACGCGGACGGGCGGTCGCGCGTGATGCTGTTGCTGACCGACGGAGAGAACAACCGCGGCGCCATCGATCCACGCACCGCCGCACAGGCGTCGGCGCAATTTGGTATTCGTATTTATGCCATTGGCATTGGCAGTGAAGGCATGGCTCCCATGCCGGTCGGACGCGGACTGTTCGGACTGCGCTACGAAAACCGACCGGTGCGCATTGATGAAGCGCTGCTCACCGAGATATCGGAATCTTCGGGTGGCCAGTACTTCCGCGCGCGCGATGCGGCGGCGTTGCAGGGCATTTTCGAACAGATCGATCTGCTCGAACGCTCACCTGTGGAAGCACGCAGTTTTGTTCGCTTCACCGAACGCTTTCAATGGCCACTGGCGTTGGCGGTGGTGGCCTTGATTGGCGAAGTGTGGGTGCTCGCCTGGCGGGGTGCCGTGCCATGAACTGGTCAGCCATTCGTTTCGACCTCGCGTGGCCGGTGACCGTACTCCTGGTGTGCCTCGTTCCCACGTTGGTCTTTGCGGCCGTGCGATACGAACAGCAACGTCGGCAACGACGTCTCGCGCGCTACGCCGCCAATACGGCACTCGGCCGCCTCGGTGTTCGGTCTGGGTCATCGCGAGGACGCACGGTACGACTCACTCTCGTGGCACTGCTGGCCGCGGTCGCGCTTACGGGACCGCGCTGGGGCATGCTCGCATCGCAGGAAACACGACGCGGCATTGATCTCGTGGTCGCACTCGACGCGTCGCTGTCCATGATGGCGCAAGACGAGCGACCGTCGCGGCTGGAACGCATGAAGCAGGAAGTGCGCCGATTGCGCGCGTCTTCGCGGGCGGATCGCATGGCGCTGATTGCGTTTGCCGGACGCAGCTATATTCTCTCCCCACTCACCGCAGACGATGGGGCGCTGGAGCTGTATCTGGAAACGCTCACGCCCGACGTGGTCGGGCAGGCGGGATCGTCCATTGCGCGCGCCATCCGCCAGGGCACGGAGCTGTTGGGTGCATCTACGGGCACGTCTGATCGCGCGCTGGTTATCATGAGTGACGGCGAAGCGTTTGAACCGGTGGAAGATGTGCGCGCGGCCGCGACCGAAGCCGCCGAGCAGGGCATTCTGCTCATCACGGTTGGCTTTGGTTCAGAAGCCGGCACGACCATTCCTGAAGTGGTGGGCAATACAGTGCGCGACAAGCGCGATGATCAGGGAGAGGTGGTTGTCACTCGTTACGTGTCCGAGCTGCTGGCCGCCGCCGCCGAAGCGTCCGAGGGCGTGTTTATTCCATCAGATGTCACCGACCGCGCGGGCCGCGTGCGCGCGGCGCTCAGTTCGCTGCGCACCGAACGTCGTGCGGTCTCCTCGCGTGAAGATCACGTCACGCGCTTTGCGTGGTTCCTGGTGCCGGCGTTGCTGTTGCTGCTGTACGACACCTGGCTTGGACAACGACCAGCGCGACGCGTCGCTGCTGCAGGGGGCGACGTTGCGATTGGGAGCACAGGTGGCACCGGATCTTTGAGTGCGGCGTCGGCTTCCAGTGCAGTGACGACAACGGCGGCCGCGCTACTCTGCGTGCTGGCGCTGACCGGCTGCGCCCGTGCGCCCGATCCGGCGCAGCGTCTCGCCGACGGCGATGTGCTGGGCGCGGTGCGCGCGTATGAGCAGCAGATCATGGACGGTGATACAACGTATCAAACGCGGTACAATCTGGGCACCGCGCTGCTGGCCGCCGACTCGCTCAATCTGGTGCACGAACTATTGGAATCAGTGCGTCGTGGCGCCGATGGTGAAGTGCGTGCCCGTGCGCGATACAATGCCGGACTTGCGCACCTCGAACAGGCGCTCAAAGTTGACGGGGACTCCGCCGACGCATCGTACACAGCCGCGCTCTCTCTCTATCGCGCCTACCTCGGCGAGCGCTACCCCGACGAAGACGGTAAGTGGAACTACGAACTCGCGCTGCGTCAGAAGCCGCCGTCCGGCGGCGGCGGCGGCGGTGGCGGTGAAGACAACGACAACGATGCCAACGAACAACCGCAGGATGGTCAGCCGGAACCGGGAGAACTTAGTCAATCGCAGGCGGAAGCGTTGCTCAACGCCGCGGCGCGTGATGAGCGCGACGTGCAGGGACGCAAGCAGCGCGTCACGCGTCAACCACCTCCACCTGGTGGGCGCGACTGGTGAGCCAAGTCGGGTTGGGTGATCATGCGTCTCGAGGGCTTGATCGAGGGATCGGTCGCGGGCTGGATCGTTTCGCGGAGCGGTTCATGGAGCGGTTCATGGATGGTTTGATGCAGCGCGGCGTGAATCGCGGCCGGCCGTGGTTGAGGCGCGTGCTCACGCTCTCATGTGCACTGGCGCTCTTCATCGGGGGGGGGACTGCGACAGCGGCCGCGCAGGCGCGTGCGCCCGTCATCCAGCAGCGCGTTGCACTCGACGCGCGCCAGCCGGTTGGGTTTCATGTCATCATGGTGCCCGATACGGTGTTCGTGGGGCAGCAGGCCACATACGAAATGGGTGTCTTCATCAGCGAGTCGGCGCAGCAGCGCATGCGGCGCAACCCGGAGGTCGTTCCAGCTGAACTCCGTGGCGTGCTGGCCTACGATCTCGGTGGACCGCAATCGCTGGCCGCGCTGGTACTCGACGGACAACGCTTTTTCCCGCACGTGTTGCAACGCGCACTCTTTCCACTCGCCAACGGCGTGGTCTCAGTGCCGTCGTCGCAACTGTCGTATTCGCTGCCACGCACGGCCAGTTATTTCAGTCGCGAAGAAGCCGCCGTGGTGCGCGCCGACGAAGTCTCGCTGTTTGTGAAGCCGCTGCCGCTGGACGGGCAGCCGTCGGATTTCAGCGGTGCCGTGGGTGTGATCAATGTCGAGACCCGTGTTGACGGTCCCGACGCACAGGTGGGGGAGCCGGTGATTGTCACCGTACGTATCGGTGGACGCGGCAATGTAAAGTTGTGGCCGCGTCCGTCCGTGGCGAGCGGTTCTGCGACCGTCGTTGAGGCCGGTGAACGCGTTCGCGTAGATACGTCCGGCCAATACGTACGCGGTACCAAAGAGTTTGATTGGCTGGTGACACCCGATCGTCAGGGTGCGCTGGAGATTCCGGTGGTGGAATATCCGTACTTTGATCCGTACGACGTGGAGTATCGCGTGGCCCGCAGCGATCCCATCGTGCTGTCTGTGGGTGCCGGAGAGGTGATACGCGATCCGGTCATGGAGCAGGAGCGTGCCGCTCTCGCCATCCGGCGCACCGACCGTGGCGCCCTGCCTGCGCCACTCGCTGAGCAACCCGTGTGGTGGGTCCTGGCCGCTTTGCTTCCGCTGCCGGCAATTTGGCGCCGCCGTCAGCTCAAGCGTCGAGCCACGGCAGCCGAGGCTGCGGGCGCTGACAACGGCGCGTATCGCGCGCGCTCACCTGATGCATCGGCCACCATCATTGCCAACCCCACACGGTTGGCCGCCACGCAACTACGCAAGCAGTTTCTGGCTGAGCTGGCGCAGCGACTGGATGCGTCGCCGGCCACGGTGAGTGAGCGACGTGAGTTGCAACGCCGCTTGCGTCGGCGTGGTGTCACACGCGATGTCACGCGCGACGTGATGACCCTGCTCGCCGAACTCGACGAAGCGGCGTGGTCGGCCACCGGTGCGTCAGCTGCCACAAGCACGCGTGGTGCCGAATCGTGGACCGATCGTTTGCGTGCGTTACGGGCACGTGTTGACAGCGAAGCCATGCCGTCGCGCTTCGGACCAGCTCCCACGGGCGCCGCGCGAAAACTCGCGGAAGTCGCTGCAAAATCCAGCGTCCTCATGGCGCTGATGGTGGGCGCAACTGCTGCGGTGGGCGTGTCATCTGCCGTCGCTGCTCAGCCCCGCTTCACCGACGCGGTGGCCGCTTACGATCAGGGTGACTTCACCACCGCAGCCTCCACATTTCGCGCGCTCGCCAGTGCGTCGCCACGCAACGCGGACGCGTGGGCCAACGCTGGAACTGCAGCCTGGGCCGCGTCAGATACGGCCAGCGCGGTGCTCGCCTGGCAGCGCGCGCTGAGACTCGAACCTCGCGCGCTCGATCTGCGCACCCGACTCTCAGCACTGGGCAGCAACGTGCTCAACGGTGTCGCCAGCGTGCCCGCCGTCAGCGTGAATATCGTTTTTGTCGCCGCGCTCGTTCTGTGGGGCCTGGCGTGGCTGTTGCTCGCCATCGCACCCCGACGCCCTGGCGCTGCCGCTTCACCGCTGTACATCGTGGGCACAATGCTTGTGGTATTGAGTGCCGGCGCTGGCCTCTGGCAGTTCGTGTTGCAGAAAAAACTTTCCGGGCAAAGCCTGGTGGTCATGAGCGAGCGTCAGGCCATTCGTGTTGCACCGGGCGGCGAAGCAAACGCCATTGGCGACGCGCTGCTCGGCGATGTTCTCTCGCGCGGCGAGCCACGGCTCGATGCAGTACGCGGCGAACGGTGGTTCGCCGTGCAGCATGCCGACGGACGCGAAGGGTGGCTGCCCGAGCGCGTGCTGCGCTCCATGAGGTAGCGCGTATGCCACGTATTCGAGTGCTCAGTGGTCCTGTCGCGGACCAGATCGCCGCCGGTGAGGTGGTGGAGCGACCGGCGTCGGTGGTCAAGGAACTCGTGGAGAACGCGCTGGACGCCGGCGCCACCACCGTCGACGTGACGGTCGAAGACGGCGGTCGCACCCTTATTCGCGTGGCTGACGATGGGTCTGGCATGGAGCGCGACGACGCGGTGCTGGCGCTCGAGCGACACGCCACCAGCAAGATCACCCTGGCTGAAGATCTGGTGGGCGTATCGAGCTTTGGATTTCGTGGCGAAGCGCTGCCCGCCATCGCATCCGTGTCGGAGTTCGCGGTGGAAACGGCATCGGCCGATGGAGCGGGCACGATGGTCCGCGGCAGCGGCGGCGTGATATCATCTGTGGAAGACGTTGCCCGGAGGCGTGGTACCACGGTACACGTGCATCGCCTGTTCTACAACACACCCGCTCGACAAAAGTTTTTGCGTGGTGCACGCAGCGAATGGCGGGCCATCGCCGAGACACTTGGCAGCATCGCGTTACTGCGCCGCGATGTGCACTTTGTGGCCCGTCATGACGGACGCATTGGACTGGATCTGCCGGCCGCGTCATCACTGCGCGAGCGACTGGCGGCGCTTTGGGGCAATGATGCCGTCGCGCGGTTTCTCGATGTCGATGATGTGTACGGCGTGCTGCATGTACGCGGCCTCATTGAACGACCGGCCGATGTGGGCACGCGCACGCGCCGCGTGCTGCTGGTGATCAATGGTCGCATCGTGCGGGACAACGGCATCGTGCGCGCCGCTGAAGCCGCCTATCGCTCCACGTTGCCTACGGGGCTCCGGCCATCATTGGTGCTCGAGCTCACGCTGCCCGGCGGTGATGTCGACGTGAACGTACATCCGGCCAAGGCCGAAGTGCGCCTGCGTGATCGGTGGCCCGTTGAGCGGGCGTTGGAGAACATTGTGCGTCGGGCGCTGGGTGAGTTCGATGCGGCTGCGGGAGTAGGTTGGCGCACGTGGACGGCACCGGGTGGTGCGGGCGATGGCGCGCCCGCCGCCGGAACCTCGGACAACAGCGTGGCACCGTGGATGCTACGTATGCCACCATCGCACGGCGGTTTGTTTGGTGGCGATCAGCCGTCAGCTGTTTCAGCGACTTCGGCTGCTGCAGCGCATCTCGCACCGGACGCCCACGATACAGGCGAATCAGCTGTCGCGACCGATGCGCGCGCGGATCATGAAGCCCCGTTGAGCAACGCTCATGACAGCGACGAGGTGCAGGTCCCGCCGCTCATTCAGTTGCGTCGCATGTACCTCATGTTCCAACATGAAGAGGGCGTGGTGTTGATTGATCAGCACGCGGCGCATGAGCGCGTGTTGTACGAACGCTTTTTGCAGAGCATGCAACAGGGCACGTCGGGGGCGCAGCGGTTGCTGTTTCCGCTCACGTTGCATTTGTCGGCCGGCGAAGCCGATGCCTTCGATGCGCATGCCCGGCAGTTTTCGCAGCTGGGCTTCGAGATCGAGGCCTTTGGTGGGCATACGCTGCTGGTCAACGCGGTGCCCATGCCGCACCCGCGCTTTGACGCGGAGCGTTGCGTACGCGACACGTTGGCCGCGCTCGCGGGTGATCGTTCACCCAGTGATGCCGCCCGCCACGAGCGTCTGGCATCCACGATTGCATGCAAAGCCGCGGTCAAGGCCGGCGACACCTTGTCGCTCTCCGAAATGCGCGCGCTCTACATTGACCTGGCACGCACCACACTGCCGGTGCACGATGTGCATGGTCGCTCGGTGATCGTGCGCTTGTCGTGGGACGAAATCGATCGGCGTTTTGGTCGGTCGTAGTGCGTTGCCCGTAATGTCGCCGGTACGCGTGATCTGCGGGCCCACAGCGGCCGGAAAGAGCGCCGTGGCCATGCAACTCGCCGAACGTTTTCCCATCACGATCATCAGCGCCGATTCACGTCAGGTGTATCGCGACTTTGATATCGGGACGGCCAAGCCTACGCGTCAGCAGCAGGACGTGGTGCCGCATGTGGGCATAAACGTGATCGATCCCGCCCAGCGGTGTTCGGCCTGGAGTTGGGCCGAGTTGGCGCGTACGGCGATTCACGAAGCAAGGGCCGCTGGTCGCACGCCCGTGATTGTGGGTGGTACCGGGTTTTACATCCGCGCTCTCACACACCCCATTGCCAACCTTCCCGATCTCGATGCCGCTCGACGTCGGGCGCTCTCCGACTGGCTCGACGTTCAGCCGCCATCGCTGTGGCAGCAGTGGTGCGAGCGTCTCGACCCGGATCGTGCACGTCTGGGTCCGGTGCAATGGCGGCGCGCCATTGAAGTCGCCCTGCTCTCGGGGGAGCGCTTGTCCACGTTGCATGCGCAGTCCGTTACCGCTCAACCGCTGGCCATACGCTATCTTGTGGTCGATCCAGGGCCCGTGCTGGGGCAGCGTATTGCCGATCGCACGTCGGCGATGCTGAACGGTGGGTGGATGCAGGAAGTGGAGGATCTGTCGTCGCGGGTGCCGCCGAACGCACCGGCTTGGCAGGCCACCGGTTACGGCAGCGTGCAGGCGCACTTGCGTGGCGAGCTGACCCTGGCGCAGGCCACCGAGCACGTGGTGATTCGCACTCGGCAGTATGCCAAGCGCCAACGCACGTGGTTTCGGCTCCAGCTCGATGCGTCACGGGTGACACGCGTCTCTCCACTGTCGACGCAGGTGATGGCAGACGTCTTGACGTGGTGGCAGGACCAACCCGAGGAGCAACTGTGAAGATTGGCATTACCTGCTATCCCACCTACGGTGGATCCGGTGCCGTGGCAACGGAGCTGGGCATCGCGCTCGCGGCGCGCGGCCACGAAGTGCATTTCATCACGTATCAGCAGCCGTTCCGTCTGCCCAACTTTCTGCCCCGCGTGTTTTATCACGAGGTCGAGGTAGCGCGGTATCCGTTGTTCGAGTTCCCGCCGTACGATCTGGCGCTGGCGGTCAAAATGCACGAGGTCGTGCGCGATCATGCGCTGGATGTGCTGCACTGTCACTACGCGATTCCGCACGCCACCAGCGCGTGGATTGCCCGTGAAATGTTGCGTGAATCCGGAAGCGATGTACGCGTGGTGACAACGCTCCACGGCACCGACATCACGATTGTCGGACAGGAGCGTTCGTTCTACACGATTACCAAGTTTTCCATTGAGAAGTCCGATGCCGTCACGGCCGTCTCGGAATACTTGCGCGACGAAACATACCGTGCGTTTGGTTGTCAGGGCTGTCAGGTAGAAGTCATTCACAACTTCATCGATCCGGTCGTGTTTAGCCGACGACGCTATCCCGATGCATTACCCGAAGCGTTGCGCCACGGGCGCAAGGTGATCATGCACATCTCCAACTTTCGTGCCGTCAAGCGCGTGCGCGACGTGGTCAGGATTTTTGCTGCGGTGCAGGAAGTGACGCCGTCAACCCTCGTGATGGTGGGGGACGGGCCGGAACGCGTGGAAGCCGAAGCCGAAGCGCGCGAGCTGGGCGTGCGCCACGATGTTCATTTTCTGGGCAAGCTCGATGCGGTCGCGCCGCTGCTCTCCGGCGCTGATCTGTTCCTGCTGCCCAGTCAGACGGAATCGTTTGGCTTGAGCGCACTCGAAGCACTGGCGTGCGGCGTGCCCGTTATTGCATCCGACGTGGGCGGTCTGCCCGAAGTGGTGCGACATGGGGAAACCGGATGGCTGCACCCGCTGGGCGATGTGGCCGCAATGTCGGCGTCGGCTGTACAACTGCTCACCGACGACGCGCTCTGGCACCGCATGAGCAGCGCCGCCGAAGCTGACGCCCGCACGCGATTTGCCGAGGCCGACGTGGTTCGGCAATACGAAGCCCTGTATGAGCGCACGGTGGCCAACGCATGACCGTATGGCAGGCCATCGTATTGGGGTTGGTGCAGGGACTCACCGAGTTTCTGCCGGTGAGCAGTTCTGCGCACCTCTCGCTCGCGCCGTGGCTGCTGGGCTGGCAGGCGCCCGGCTTGGCGTTCGATGTGTCGTTGCATCTGGGCAGTCTGGCGGCCGTCGCCTGGTACTTTCGCCAGGACTGGGCTGAGCTGGCCCGTGCCGCTGTCTCGCTATTGCAAACGCGCCAAGTGCAAACGCCTGAGCAACGACGTGTGCTGCTGCTGATTGCGGCCACCATTCCGGCCGGTATCGCCGGTGTGTTGCTCAAGGATCTGGCCGAAACGGTCTTTCGGCATCCGGCGGTGACCGCGTCTACTCTGATTTTGCTGGGCGTGATTCTGTGGGCCGTTGATCGCGCTGCGGGACACGACCGCACCCTCGATACCATGGGCCCGCGTGACGCTTGGGTTATTGGTCTGGCGCAGATGCTCGCCCTCGTACCAGGCGTGTCGCGTTCGGGTGCCACGATGACCGCCGGTCGCGCCTTGGGGCTCAATCGCGGCGCTGCGGCGCGATTCAGCTTTCTCATGAGCTTCCCGATCATTGCGGCTGCCGTGATTCTCAAGCTACCCGATTTCGTGCGTGAGAGCACGTCGCTCTCGCCACTCATTGCCGGTGTCGCCGCGGCGGCGGTGAGCAGTTGGCTCGCCATCACGGTGCTGTTGCGATATGTGGTGAACCACAGCTTTGGTGTATTCGCGCTGTATCGCGTGTTGCTAGGGCTGTTTGTGTTCGGGTTGTTGTATCTGCGTGGTGTGCCGGCCGCGTGAGTGGCGTGCGCACCGTGGGAACGGTAGACGATTCGGGTTGCGTGAGCGATGTCCCTGTCATGCTTGACGGCGCTCCGTTTTATCCCCGCGCCGCGCACCTCACCCGGTGCGTCCATCTGCCGTCCGTCACGTCCACCATGGACCATGCGCACGAACTCGCGGCCGCTGGCGCACACTCAGGAACGTTGGTGCTGGCCGACGTACAAACCAGCGGACGCGGACGTGCCGGCAAAACCTGGGTGTCAGAAGCAGGGCAGGGGCTGTGGTGCACGTTGATCGAACGGGCCCCGTCAGTTGAGGCGTTGTCGGTGTTGTCCTTGCGCGTTGGTCTGGCGGTGGCTGAAGTCGCCGAGCAATGGTGCACGCTACCGGTGCAACTCAAATGGCCCAATGATGTGCTCGTGCGCGAAGAGGCTGGCTTGTCCAAGCTGTGCGGCGTGCTCGTAGAAGCGCGGTGGCGGGAGACGGCGGTGGAGTGGGTGGCCATTGGAATTGGTGTAAACCTGCGATGTCCAGTGCAGCGCACGGCGGCCCGTGACGCGGACATCTTCAGGGCTGCGTATCTCACATCACCCGTATCGCGCGCCGAGGTTCTCACGCAGCTTATGCCTCGTGTGCGGGAGGCGTGCTGTATGGGTGGCGTGTTATCCGACGCGGAACATCGCGCGTGGAGCGCTCGCGACGCGACGCGCGGGCAGACGTGTGTGCAACCCGACGTCGGTGTCGTAGACGGCATTGACAATGACGGCGCCTTGCGCGTTCTCACCGCCAACGGAAGCGTCCGCACGCACCGTTCAGGATCACTCATTCTTTCCGGAGAACCAGCCTCGTGTTGATGGTCTTTGATGTGGGCAACAGCGAGACCACCATCGGACTCTACGACAACACGCGTTTGGTGGGGCATTGGCGCATTACCACCGACGTGGGACGCACCGCCGACGAGTTTGGTTTGCTGCTGCTCGGCTTGCTCAACGCCATTGGTATCGCGCCGGAGCGTGTGACCACATCGGCCATTGGTTCCGTCGTCCCACCAATCACGGCACCACTCAGCGAAGCGTGTGCGAAGTATCTTGGCGCACCGCCGGTGATTGTTGATGCGCGCGCGCCGTTGCCAATCACGGTGGCGGTAGATGAGCCACTTACCGTTGGCGCCGATCGACTCATCAACACACTCGCGGCCAGTCGCTTGTACAAGCGCGACACCATTTGCGTGGATCTGGGCACGGCCACCACGTTTGATTGCATCACCGCCGACGGTGTGTTCCTGGGCGGCGTCATCATGCCGGGCGTGCGCACATCGGCCGATACGCTCACACGCCGGACCTCCAAGTTGCCGGCCACGGAAATCATTCCGCCCCTGAAGGTCATTGGCACACGCACGGAAGAATGCATTCGGGCCGGTGTGGTGTTTGGTGCCGCCGACGCAATCGATGGGATCGTGCGCCGTATCAAGCGCGAGTGGCCGCGCTCGCAGACGCCCTATGTGGTGGCGACAGGTGGTCTGGCGGCAGTGTTTCAGCCCTACTGCGAGTCCTTTGATCTGGTGGCGCCGCACCTGACGTTGGATGGTTTGCGTATGGCGCACGAGATCTTGACGTCTTTGCCGGATGCTGCCAAATAGGCAGCATGCTGTGGCTTATTGACAGCAGCTGCGGTCCGTTCTGGCATGGTCTTTGGCGGGCTAAACTGTTACAGGATAGTCGCTTAGGCACAAGTAGAGTTCGTCAGTCCGGGGGTTGACTCTCGGCACCCCGTCGCGTAGCCTTAACGGTGTTAGCACTCGCATGAGGTGAGTGCTAACCGTAGTGCCGTCAGTGTCAAGACAAATTTGACTCACCATTTCGGAGGCATCACCATATGACCACTCAGAGTGCCGTGAAGGTTGCGCCGCTCGCCGACCGCGTCGTCATCAAGCCGCTTGAAGAAGCAGAGCAGATGCGCGGTGGCCTGTACATCCCGGACTCGGCCAAGGAAAAGCCGCAGCAGGGTGAAGTCGTCGCGGTTGGACCGGGCCGGTTTGAGAAAGACCAGCGCGTCCCCATGGACGTCAAGGTTGGTGACAAGGTTCTCTACGGCAAGTACAGCGGCACCGAGGTCACGCTCGACGGAGGACAGTACCTGATTCTCCGTGAATCCGACGTCCTCGCCGTTCTTAACTAACCGTTCCCTCAATCCAATCTGACTATCATGGCTGCCAAGGAACTGCATTTCAATATCGAAGCGCGCGCGGCGCTCAAGCGCGGCGTTGACCAGTTGGCTGAAGCTGTCAAGGTGACGCTCGGACCCAAGGGCCGGAACGTTGTCATTGACAAGAAGTTTGGCGCACCGACCGTCACCAAGGACGGCGTCACGGTGGCCAAGGAAATCGAGCTGTTCGATCCCATCGAGAACATGGGCGCTCAGATGGTGAAGGAAGTCGCCACCAAGACCAGTGATCTGGCGGGTGACGGCACCACCACGGCGACCGTGCTCGCGCAGGCCATCTTCCGCGAAGGCATCAAGAACGTCACCGCCGGGTCCAACCCGATGGCGCTCAAGCGCGGCATCGACAAGGCTGTCTCCGCGATCGTGGAAGAACTCAAGCGCATCTCGGTGCCGACCAGCGGCAAGAAGGAAATCCAGCAGGTCGGTGCCATCTCCGCGAACAACGACGCCGAGATCGGCACGTTGATCGCCGAAGCGATGGAGAAGGTCGGCAAGGACGGCGTCATCACCGTTGAAGAGGCCAAGGGTCTCGAAACGACGCTCGATACGGTCGAAGGCATGCAGTTCGATCGCGGCTACCTCTCGCCGTACTTCGTGACCGATCCGGAGAAGATGGAATCCGTCCTCGAAGACGTGTTCATCCTCATCCACGACAAGAAGATCAGCGCCATGAAGGACCTGCTGCCGACGCTCGAGAAGGTCGCGCAGGCCGGCAAGCCGTTGCTCATCATCGCCGAAGATGTCGAAGGCGAAGCTCTCGCGACGCTCGTCGTGAACAAGCTCCGTGGCACGCTGCGCGTGTGCGCGGTCAAGGCCCCGGGCTTTGGTGATCGCCGCAAGGCCATGCTGCAGGACATCGCCGTGCTCACAAAGGGCCAGGTGATCTCTGAAGAAGTCGGCTTCAAGCTCGAGAACGCCGTACTCTCCGACCTCGGCCACGCCGCTCGTATCGTGATCGACAAGGACAACACCACGATCATCGACGGCTCGGGTGAGCGTGAGACGATCGACGGCCGCATCAAGGAAATCCGCTCGGCGGTGGACAAGAGCACGTCCGACTATGACAAGGAGAAGCTGCAGGAGCGTTTGGCCAAGCTCTCCGGTGGTGTGGCCGTGATTCAGGTTGGTGCGGCAACAGAAGCCGAAATGAAGGAGAAGAAGGCGCGTGTTGAAGACGCGCTGCATGCAACGCGCGCGGCCGTGGAAGAAGGCATCGTCCCCGGCGGTGGTGTGGCACTCATCCGTGCGCAGATCGCGCTCAAGACGGTGAACCTGACGGATCGTGACGAGCAGATTGGCGTCGAGATCATCAAGCGCGCCATCGAAGAGCCGCTTCGCATGATTGTGCAGAATGCCGGCGGTGAAGGCTCGATCGTCGTGGAGAAGGTGCGTCAGGCCAAGGAACAGAACTTTGGTTACAACGCCCTCACCGACACGTACGAAGACCTCGTGCAGGCCGGCGTCATTGACCCGACCAAGGTCACGCGTACTGCGCTGCAGAATGCGGCCTCCATCGCAGCGCTGTTGCTGACCACGGAAGCCCTCATTGTTGAGCGTCGTGACGACAAGCCAGCCGCTCCGGCTGGCGGTGGCGGCGGCGGTATGGGCGGCATGTACTAGGCTGTTCTCTGCTTCGCACGTTGCAGGAAAACAAAGGGCGCCCACACCGGGCGCCCTTTGTTGTAACCGCCGTTCGAGATTCCTTGCGGCTGCACGACGTCGTCAGCCATGTGCGGCTTCAAGCTACAGTGACAGCTCAAGCTGGCCTGCCGCAAAAGCCTTGCGCACACAACCCGACACCGGACCGGTGGGCAGTCGCTGCACTGCAGCCACAATGGTGCGTCTGGCTGCGGTCGCTTTCGGTCCGCACCGTTTGAGCGCCGTTGCAAGCGTTGCGATAGCCAGCGCAGGCGAGTTGTTCGTCTCACTCAAGTGCGCCAACACCACGCCGCGCAATCCGCGATGCACGCAGGCCGCAACCAACGCCGCCGCTTCATCGTTGCTCAAATGACCCTTGGCCCCCAAAATCCGCTGCTTGAGCGACCACGGATATGGACCAGCCAGCAGCTGCGCACGGTCGTGATTGGCTTCGACCACCAGCAGATCCAGGTTGGAAAGAAACGTAGGCAAATGCTCCGGTACATGGCCAATGTCGAGCGCAATGCCGGCGCGCTCACCGGTACGCATGTGTTCAAACACAAGCGCCGCGCAGTCGGCGGCATCGTGTGGCACCGACGCCGACGCGCCAACCAGATCGCCCACCGACCAAGGCTGACCGTGCGCAATGGTGCGCACCGGCACGAGGGCATTGGGTAACGCCGCCAGCGTGCCTTCGGTCGCATAGAGCGGCCACTGCCATCGCGCGCACGCGGCCAACGCACCTTGCGCGTGATCTACGTGCTCGTGCGTGAGCACCACGGCATCAATCGATTCCGGCGCGCAACCAAGTTGCGCCAAGCGCGACGCGATGGTGCGCACACCAAAGCCCACGTCTATTAGAATGCGTGTGTTGCCCGCGTCCACCAGCAGCGCGTTGCCACGACTGCCTGAGCCGAGCACGCTCACGCGCATTGCGTCACGCGCATAACGTCACGCGCATGGCGTCACGCGCATGGCGTCACTCGCATGCCGCTGGTCGCAGCGCGCCTCTCATGACGCCGCGCACATGGCACGATTGGCAGTGCTGCACTACTCAGCGGTCCAGCGGCGTGCGTGCACGCCCCGCAAGTGACGCTGCATGACATCATCAAGCGTGATCTCTCGGCGCGACATGACGCGGGCCGCGGTGCTCATGAACTTCTGCACATCGTACGTGGCATATGGTGCGCCGCTGCCCCACGCAAATGGAGCCACCACCTTGGGCGGCATCTGATCAACCACATTCGCTCCCGCACCCAACACGCAACCCGTGGTAAGCCGCAGCCCGATACCGGTTTTCACATGATCGCCAAAAAGTGTCCCGAGGAACTGCAGTCCGGTGTCGCGCACTCCATCGCCGGTCCAAAGCGCCACTGTACCGTACGTGTTCTTGAGATTGCTCGTGGTCGTTCCGGCACCAAGATTTACCCATCGACCGAGCACGGAATGGCCGATGAATCCGTCGTGCCCCTTGTTGCTGTGTCCAACGAGGACGGTCGCACTCATCTCACCATTGACCTTGCAGGCATCACCAATCGCGCTGCCACCAATGCGTCCACTCACGAGAGTGGAAGAGGGCCCCACGTAGCACGGACCGGCCACCCGGGTGAACGCGCCCACTGACACGCCATCGCGCAGCAGCACCGGACCCGCACGTGTGTCAAACACGGTATACGGCTCAATGTGTACCTCGCCTTCGCACCACAGGCCGTGGTGCCCAAGTATGACCGCAGCGTGTGGCGACGTCGTAACATCGGCTGTCGTGGCCGCGCCGGTGTTCCCCGCACTCGCATGAATCACCGACGCATTGAGCGCGCGCGCCAACACCGGAATATCGGCCTTGAGCAGCGACGACAATAAACGAATCACATCCCACACAGCGTCGCACCAGTCGCCCTGAATCACCAGTCCTTTACGACGCGGATAATGCGCGCGAGCGAGTGCCTCCAGTGTGAGCGTGCCGTCGGCAAAATCGGCGGCAGCTACATCGACGGAGAGCTTGACGGCCGCCACCCGATTCTCGCAGCGCAATAGCACCGCGTCGTGGCCGGCGTCGTCGAGCAGTGCGCGGTCGCCACCAGCATTGGTGGCCTCCAGCGCGTCGAGCGCTACCGAACAGCGGCTGTTCACCACCCACGTGCCAGCGCGAAGCAAACCGGTCGCACTACGTGGCGACTCCATTTCGCGAAAATGCCGCATCTCGGGTCCAGCCAGAAATGCCGAGGCCCATGCGCGCTGTCCCCCCCCCAAGGCGAGGCTCCAGCGTTCGCGCTGCAGCAGCGTACCCACGCGCATTTCACTCCACGGTCGTGACAGCGCAAACGGCTCGAAGCGGCGAGCTTGCGCGTCATCGTAACACACAAATCGGAGAGCGCGCGCCATGCCCAGGCTAGCGCTCCTGCACGTTGATGAGAGTGTTCAGTTCCCGCAGATCCGGCGGCAGCGAATCGAGCAGCGTTTTGAGGTCGACCGCGCGTTCACGCGTAGTCACCATCACCACGCCGTCGCGTACCACGACCACCATGTCGTCAACACCGTACAGCACCACGGCGGCGCCTTCGGTGTGCACCACATTGTTGTGCGATTCAAGCACGTGCGTGCGACCCAGCGACGCGTTGCCGGCCGCGTCTTGTGCGCGGACCCGATGCAGCGCGGCCCACGTGCCGACGTCATCCCAGCCAAAATCACCGGCCACCACCAGCACACGCTTGCTGCGCTCGAGCACCCCCACATCAATTGCCACGGATTGCACCGCAGCGAAAAACGCGTCACGATCGTTGGCGTGAGCTCGTAATGCGGGCGCGACTTCGGGAGTGAGCGCGTTGATCTCGTCCAGTAAATCGCCCACGCGCCACGCAAAAATGCCGGAGTTCCACAGGTATCCGTTGGCGACCATCTCTGCGGCGCGCTCGCGGCTGGGCTTCTCCACAAAACGCTCCACCTGCATGACGCCCTCGCTGATGCGCGGGCCCGGCTGGATGTAGCCAAAGCCTGGATCGGGGCGGCTCGGCACGATGCCGACCGTCACCAGCGCGTGCGCTTCTTCGGCCAGGCTGGCGGCGAACTCCAACGTGCGCTGAAACCCGGCCACGTCACCAATCGCCCAGTCGGCGTGCACACACACCATGAGCGCATCGCGTCCCTCTCGCTCGGCGATTTGTAACGCCGCCCAAGCCAGCGCGGCACACGTTCCCGCCGGTCGTGGTTCGGGGATCACATTGGCGGTGGGAAGCGACGGTACGCTGGCCAGGACCGCTTCGGCCAGCGAAGCGTTGGTCAGCACCAGCGTGTGCTCTGCGTCGGCCAGCGGCGCCAGCCGATTCAGCGTGTCGAGCAGCATGGGTGTCTCAGAGATCAGCGGAAGCAACTGCTTCGGGCGCGAGGGCGTGGACAGCGGCCAAAAGCGCGAGCCCACACCACCGGCCAGCACGACTAGCCAACGGCTCACGGGACGCCCCCCCCCGAGGTCTCATCGCGCAGTTCGGGATCGGGGGTCCCGGTGAGTGCCAGCACGCGGCCGTACAATCGGCGGGGGCTGAACGGCTTGGTCATGAACTCCGCCACGCCCAGCGCGTCCGCTTCTCGATATTGCGCATCCTGTCCGGCGGCGGTGAGAATGAGGCAGGGTAGCGTTTCCCAGCGCGGATCCTGTCGTACGGCGCGCAGGACGTCCAGTCCACTCATTCCCGGCAGCATTAAATCGAGAATGAGCAAACAGGTATCAGGTTGTGCGGCGAGCGCGTCCATCGCGGCGTGACCAGACTCGGCCAGCGTCACCGCAAAGGGACCTTGCTCCAGACGCGTTTTGATGATGCGACCGATGTGTGGTTCGTCATCGACGACAAGAACGGGCGTGGCCGTTGGCATGCTCAAAAGGTAATCGTAATAACGTCGCGCGGGCGGGCGGCGAGTGCGATTTTCGTGATTCGCCCTCGAAACTAGATCAGCGCGGCAATCTGTGGACGGTGACGCCGCAGGTCGAAGAGCAGTTGTGCGAGGTTTGCTTCGCGCTTCACCAAAACCAGCAGGTAGGCGTCGGCGGACACATTCGCTATCACCGCCAACCCGTGCTCGTATTCCAGCACTGAGAGGGAAAAGACACCTCGGCTGAGCGCTGATGCCAGCTCGGTGGCCGCACCCACCAGCGGCGGCACGTGCGCGGCCAGTCCCTCGGCGTCGAGCCCCGACTCCACCGCGCCATCAATGAGCAAACCGTCACGGCCGAGCACCACCACCGCGTCTACACCATCGCGTCGTCGCAGGGCGGCTACCAGATCCGAAATCGTGGGCATGTGGTCGAAGTCCTAAGTGTGATGGTGTGTTCAAGTGTAATCAACAAGTTCGCTGCGCTTGCCGCGACTGCTCTCGCTCGGTAAGCTACCGGGTCTGCCTGGTTGCTGCCGTTGCTGCCAGTTTCTGACGTGATACCATCTCCTCCGATTCTCCCGAGGCGTCCTCTGTACCGTTCTGCTCGCACCTTCCAACGACCTCTCGCCGCGATGGCGCTGCTTGCGACCGTCGTGCTGGGCGCTTGCAGCGATGACGACCCATTTCGTTCGCCCGCAACGTCATCCAACGTGATTACGGGGGTCTCACTGGCCATATTCTCCGATGGAGCGCTGGCACCAGCGGGACTCGACTTGCTCGGCTTGCGCGCGGTGCGTCCCGAAATCGGCCCGAGTGGTTCGCCCAACTTTCAGCTGGCCATCGACGTCGATGCGTCGGGTACGATGCGATGGTTCCCGGTGCTCACGCTGCTCAATCCGCCAGGTGGCGCCACCACGGTGGGTTTGCTTCGCAGCGCGTCGACCTTCGCGGAGCTGGCGCGTGCGCCCGAAGACGGTTTTGCCGATGACTCCGTACAGGTCATCAGGACAGGCGATACGTTTATTTTCCGCTACCTGGCCGGCACGTGCGTCTTTGGCGATCCGCTCTACGGCAAGATCGAGGTAACCAACTACGACGCCGTAAGCCGCCGCGCCAGCGTACGCTACATGATCAACCGCAACTGCGGTTACCGGGATCTCATCGAAGGGTTGCCCGCCAACTGAGCTGGCCCTGACCTCGTACTGAACCTCACTCGACATGCACGATATCCGTCTCCTTCGCGACCAGATGGCCCATCTCCGCGAGGCGATGCGGCGGCGTGGCAAGCTTGAGGAACTGGCTCCGGTGCTCGACCGCGCCGAAGCACTCGAGAAAGAACGACGCGAAGCCATTGGCGCCGTGGAAGAACTGCAGGCGCGTCGCAACAGCCTCACGAAGGACGTTGCCAGATTACGCAAGGCCGGTGGGTCCGCTGAAGAACTGATGGCGGAAAGTCGGGCCATCGGTGAGCGGCTCACGGCACTCGACGCACGCCGTGCGTTGGTGGAGGCCAATGTGCACCAGATCTTGCTCGAGCTCCCCAACATCACGCTCGAAGAAGTACCCGAGGGCGGGGAGGAAAACAATCAGATTGTGCGCACGTGGGGGGAACCACGGTCGGCCGAGAGCGGCGTGGTGCCGCACTGGGAGATCGGGGAGAAGCTCGGTCTGCTCGACCTGCCGCGCGGTGCGAAGATTTCCGGGAGCGGATTTGTCGTGTATCGTGGCGTCGGTGCACGCCTCGTGCGCGCGCTCATGAACTTCATGGTGAACACGCACGCCGACGAACACGGTTACGAAGAGCTGTGGGTACCGTTGCTGGTGAACCGCAGCACGATGACGGGCACAGGTCAGCTGCCCAAGTTTGAAGACGACATGTACGCCGTGCCGTCGGACGACCTGTTCCTCATTCCTACGGCCGAAGTGCCGATTACCAATCTGTATCGCGACGAGATTCTGGAGCCCGATGACATGCCGCGCGGGTTCGTGGCGTTCAGTGCGTGCTTCCGCCGCGAAGCCGGTTCGGCCGGCAAGGACACGCGCGGGCTGTTGCGCGTGCACGAGTTCGACAAGGTGGAGCTGGTGCGTTACGCCACGCCGGAAAACTCGCGACAGGAACTGGAGCTGCTCACGTCGCATGCGGAGAAAATGCTGCAGCTCCTGGAGTTGCCGTATCGCGTGCTGCTGCTGGCCGCTGGCGACACCGGATTCTCCAGTGCGATGACGTACGATCTGGAAGTGTTCTCTCCCGGTGTGGGCAAGTGGCTCGAGGTGTCATCGTGCTCCGTGTTCACGGACTTCCAGGCGCGCCGCGCGAACATCCGCTACCGTGCCGCTGCCGGCGAGAAGCCAAAGTTCGTGCACACCCTCAACGGTTCGGCACTCGCGTTCTCGCGCATCATTGCCGCGTTGCTGGAGCAGCATCAGCAGCCCGACGGCAGCGTAACGGTGCCGGCCGCGCTGCGGCCGTATCTGGGACGCGACGTACTGCGCTGACATGTCGCGTCGCGCACCGCCGTTTATTCTCATTGCGCTGGCGGTTGCCGTGCTGTTGGGGTGGTACGTGCTCTACACGCGACAGGTGGTGAGTGAGTTGCGACGTGCGGCGCAGGTGCAGGTGCGCATGTCCACCGAAATCCTGAACGCCATTGCCGACACCAACAGCACCGAAGGCACGCGTATTGAAACACTGCTCACGCTCACCCGTCAGTTGCAGGAAACGGGTGTGCCGCAGGTACTTACCGATCCCCGCGGCGCGGTGGCCGACACGTTCAATCTGCCGTTCACCGCCGCTTGGGATAGCAAGCAGATGCGTCAATACGTGCGCGAGCTCGACGCCGTCAATCCACCCATCGTCGCACCGGGTGGCAGCGCCATTCACTTTGGCGACACACCGCTGGTGCGTGGGCTTTCCACCATTCCGCTGCTGCAAGCCGCCGGACTGGGCTTCCTGCTGCTGATCGGGTTGTGGGGACTACGAGAGCGCGGACGAGCAGAGCGCGAAAAAGTGTGGGCCGGCATGGCGCGCGAATCGGCGCATCAGCTGGGGACACCGCTTTCGTCACTCGCCGGATGGCTGGAGCTGCTCGAAGAGAATGAAGCGCAAAGCCCCACCATGACTCGCGCCATTGAACAAATGAAAATGGACATGCGCCGTCTTGATCGCGTGGCGCATCGCTTTGAACGCATTGGTCGTCCGCC
Organism: Gemmatimonadales bacterium; assembly: GCA_038203945.1. GTDB lineage: Bacteria > Gemmatimonadota > Gemmatimonadetes > Gemmatimonadales > Gemmatimonadaceae > JAABRT01. The sequence goes on along the minus strand of JBBRDJ010000003.1, from coordinate 29,935 downwards.
GCGCAAGGATGAGGTGGAACTGGGCGACATGGTCGAGCGCATTGGTACCTACTTTGCCGCGCGTGTACCAAAGCTCGCGCGCAAGGTCACCGTGACGTACGAACGACCGGACGAGCCGCTCCAGGTTGCGGGTGACGGCGTCTTGCTGGAATGGGTGCTGGAAGTGCTGGTGAAGAACGCCATCGACGCACTGGGCGGACGCGGTGGCGAGGTTGTGATCAGTGCCACACCGCTCGGTGAAGGGCGGGCCCGACTGCGTGTGACCGACAACGGACTCGGCGTGCCGCGCAACCTGCGCAAGAAGATCTTTGAGGCCGGCTACAGCACCAAGGAGCGCGGTTGGGGCATTGGACTCTCGCTGGCCAAACGCATCGTGGAAGAAAACCACGGTGGCGAGCTCTGTCTTGTTGACACCAACCAGGGCGCGACGTTCGACGTTATCTTGCAAGGATGACCTCTGTTTCGTACGGATCACTCTTTGATCAGCCGCCCGCCGAGCCCGCGGTGGATCTGCGACATACACTCGACGGACTGAATCCGGCACAGCGCGAAGCCGTGTTGCACGACGACGGTCCCATGCTCGTGCTGGCCGGTGCCGGATCCGGCAAAACGCGTGTACTCACCACGCGCATTGTGCGTCTCATCGCGCAGCGTCGCATTCCGGCGCCTTCGATCCTGTCGGTGACCTTTACCAACAAGGCCGCCGGTGAGATGCGTGAACGGATCGCGCGGCAGCTGGGCTACGAACCCAAAGGCATGTGGAGCGGCACATTTCACAGCCTTGGCGCGCGTCTGCTGCGACGGATTGCGCCATTGGTGGGTCGCACCGCGCAGTTCACCATTTACGACGAAGACGATTCCATCTCGCTGTGCAAGCGGGTGATGGAGCGCCGTCGTGTCGATCCCAAACAGTTTGCACCGAAGGCCATTCTTGGTGCCATCTCCGACGCCAAGAACGCACTGGTGAGTGCCAGTGAGTACGCCACGCTGGCGCGTGATCCGTTTTCGCAGGCGGTGGCCGGCGTCTATACCGATCTCGAAGACGCACTCCAGCGCGCCAACGCCGTGTCGTTTGATGATCTGCTGGTGTTGCCGGTACGGGCCATGGAGCAGAACGAGGCGCTGCGCGGTGATCTGCAGCAGCGCTTTCGCTACATTTTGGTAGACGAGTATCAGGATACCAATCGCGCCCAGTATCGGTTCATTCAGCTGGTTGGCGCCGCGCATCAGAACGTGTTGGTGGTGGGTGATGACGACCAATCCATTTACGGTTGGCGCGGCGCGGACATTCGCAACATCCTGGACTTTGAGCGAGACTTTCCCGGGGCAAAGATTGTTCGCCTCGAGGAGAATTATCGCTCCACGCCGCAGATTCTGGACGTGGCCAACGCGGTCATCGTAGGCAACACCGAACGTCGCGGCAAAACGCTGCGCCCCACGCGTCCCGCCGGTGAAACAGTCATGCGTGTGGGTGCGCTGGATGAACGGGACGAGGCCGACTTTGTGGCCGACACCATTCTTGATCGCACATCGCGCGGTGGCATGGAGCGACGGGAGTGCGCCATTCTGTATCGCACCAACTCGCAGAGCCGCGCGTTCGAAGATTCGTTCCGCCGACGCAGCATTCCGTATCGACTGGTGGGCGCCGTGCGGTTTTATGATCGCCGCGAAATCCGCGATCTCATGGCCTATCTCAAGCTGGTAGCCAATCCGCAGGACGACGAGGCGTTTCGCCGTGCCGTGCAGACACCGCGTCGTGGGTTGGGCGACGCCACCATTGCCCTGCTGGCGGAAGGGGCCCAGCTGCAACGCATCTCACTGTTTGATGCGGCGTCTCGTACCGACTTGATCGCGGCAGCACGTCCGGCGGCACGCACCGCGTTCGGTGAGTTTGTGGCACTGGTCTCGCGCTTTCGCGAAATGGCCGTTGACGCCTCGGTCGATGAACTGCTGCGCGCGCTGGTCATGGCCATTCACTACGAAGATCATCTGCGCGCTGAGGGGCAGGAGGGGCTTGATCGTATTGATAACGTGCGCGAGCTCATTGCCGGTGCAGCCGAAGTGGTGGCCGATGAAGGCGGGGAAGTGGGGCTCACACCGCTCGATCATTTTCTGCAGCAGGCCACGCTGGTGGCCGGCACAGATGCGCTCGATCCGTCGGCCGATGCAGTTACCATGATGACGATGCACAACGCCAAGGGATTGGAGTTTCCGCTGGTGTTTGTGACCGGATTGGAAGACGGTCTGTTTCCGTTGGCACGCGCGGCCGAAGATCCATCGCAACTTGAAGAAGAACGGCGCCTGTTCTACGTGGGCGTGACACGCGCAGAACGCGCACTGTACCTCACACACGCGGAGCAGCGACGTCGCAATGGTGAGTTCATGGCCAGCATGCCATCCCGCTTTTTGCGCGAAGTGCCCAAGCAGATGATCAAGCGTGCCGACACCAAGCGTGTACTCATTGAAGGGCGCGGACGTGCGGCGTTTGGTGGCGACAGCGATGAGCTCGGCGGTGCCGACAGTGGTTGGCGCAGTGGCGGTGGCCAAAGTGGATTGCGTCGCACCACAGCGGGACCATACGGCAGTGCCGGATTTGGTCGGAGCGCATCGGATGGCAAGAGCCGAGGCGATTCAAGTCGCTCCAGCGGCCGGCGCATTGATCCCGCTGGTTGGCGCAGCGGTCGCGCGGACGAAGGCTTTGCGCCCGAAGATGAGTCGCAGGACGCGCCGGAACTGCGCGTCGGCGAGAAGGTAAAGCATGCCAGGTTTGGCACCGGGACCATCGCCGAGTTCAGTGGCAGTGGGCGTGATGCCAAGGTACGCATTGATTTTGACGACGAGGAAGTTGGTCGCAAGACGCTCGTCATTGCGCAGGCGAAACTCGAACGGGGATGGGAGTAACGTGGCCGTTAGTGAAGAGGACGTGCGACATGTCGCGGCGCTGGCTCGACTGGGCCTGTCGCAACCGCAGGTAACGTCATTGGTGGGTGAGCTTAACGGCATTCTGGAGCACATGGAGGTGCTGCAGCAGGTGGACATCGCTGCGGCCTCGCTCCATCGCGATGTAACACACGGCCTGCGTATGCGTGAAGACGTGCCCAATCCGATTGCGTTGCATCGTGCGCGTGAAGACTTTGCGCCCAGCATGCGGGATGGGTTTTTTCTGGTACCGCGTGTGTCAACACACGGAGCGGCGGACAGCGCCGACGATGAGGGCGAGGGATGAGCGACGAATCATTGCTGTCGCGCTCCGTGGCCGATGTCGCCGCCGACATTGCGTCGGGCCGATTGTCTCGTGAAGCGGCGCTCGATGCATCCATGCAGGCGTTTGCGGCGCGCAATGCCGGCCCGGCCGGGCTCAATGCCGTGCTGTACACCGATGCCGATGGCGCGCGGGATGCGTTGGCGTCAATGTCGTTTGATGCGAGCAATGCAGCCGGTGTTCACTCTGCAAGCGCGACCGGTGCAATGCCGTTAGCTGGCATCCCGGTAGCCATCAAGGACAACATCGCCACGCTCAGCATGCCAACGTCGTGCGGTTCAAAGATTCTTCACGGATACGTGAGCCCCTTCGAGGCCACGGTGATTGCCAGGCTGCGCGCCGCCGGTGCGGTGATCCCCATGAAAACGAACATGGACGAGTTCGCGATGGGATCGAGCACGGAAAACAGCGCGTATGGTGTCACCAAACATCCTTTGGATCACACGCGTGTGCCGGGCGGTTCATCCGGTGGTTCGGCCGCTGTGGTGGCGGCCGGAGTGACCCGCATTGCGCTTGGCTCCGAGACCGGTGGTTCCGTGCGGCAGCCGGCCGCGTTCTGTGGCATTGTGGGTGTGAAGCCCACGTACGGTCGTGTGTCTCGTCATGGATTGGTGGCCTTTGCATCGAGCCTTGATCAGGTTGGCGTGTTTGGGCAAACAGTTGACGACGCGGCGCTCGGCTTGCAGGTGATTGCCGGAGCCGATGCACTCGACAGTACCTCGGTGGACGTACCGGTGAGCGACTATCGTGCGGCGCGCAACAGTGAGGGCGCGCAACCGTTGGCCGGTGTCGTGATCGGTCGCCCCGTGGAATACTTCCCCGATTCGCTGGACTCACGCATGCGTACGCTGCTCGATCGTTCGGCTGATCACCTGCGCGCGCTCGGCGCCGAAATACGTGACGTGTCGCTACCGCACACGTCGCTGGCCATTCCTGTGTACTACATCGTGGCGCCCGCCGAAGCGAGCTCCAACCTGGCGCGCTTTGACGGCGTGCGATACGGCTTGCGTGTGGAAGGCGACGGACTGCGCGGCATGTACGAGGCAACACGGTCGCAGGGGTTCGGGCCGGAGGTGACGCGCCGGATTCTGTTGGGCACTTACGTATTGAGCGCCGGTTACTACGACGCGTACTACAAACGCGCCATGGCCGTGCGACAGTTGATTGCCGCAGATTTCGCCAAAGTGTTCGCCAGCGGCGTGCACGTGTTGCTCACACCAACCACGCCGACCACGGCATTTGTCGCCGGATCAAAGAAGGACCCTTACGAGATGTACATGAGTGATATCTTCACGGCCACCGCGAACCTGGCTGGTGTGCCGGCCATGTCTCAACCGATTGGTCGCATTGACGGACTGCCGGTTGGCGGACAGCTGCTGGCGTCGCACTTTGACGAAGCCATGATGTTTCGCGTGGCGTACTCGCTCGAGCGCGCGTTGGGTGCGGAGGCACACACATGAGTGCTAACATGTCCAACACATTGGCATCCTCGTCCAAAAGCCGCAGCGTCACCGACGGATATGAAATGGTGATCGGGCTGGAGGTACACTGTCAGCTCAAAACGCGCACCAAGCTGTTCTCCGGCTCCAGTGCGCAGTTTGGTGATGCGCCCAACGCCAACACCGATGCGGTGTGTCTGGGGTTGCCGGGTGCACTGCCGGTGCTCAATCGCCATGCCATCACGCTGGCCACGCGCGCGGCCTTGGGGCTGGGCTGCACGGTGCATGAAGTGTCGGTGTTTGCACGCAAGCATTACTTCTACCCAGATCTGCCCAAGGGATATCAAATCTCGCAGTTTGATCGGCCGCTGGCCACTGGTGGCAACGTGGTGATTGGCACGAACGCCGATGGCTCAACGAAGGCTATTGGCATTACGCGTGTGCACGTGGAAGAAGACGCTGGCAAGAGCGTGCACGATCGATTTGCCGGGTTCTCTGCAATCGATCTCAATCGTGCCGGCACACCGCTCATTGAGATTGTCAGTGAGCCTGACATTCGCTCTGCCTCTGAAGCCGGGTTGTATCTGCGCGAGCTCAAGCAGATCATTGAGTACACCGATGTCAGCGACGCCAGCATGGAAGAAGGGTCCCTGCGCGTAGACGTGAACATTTCCGCGCGTCTCGTGGGGCAGGTGGAGCTTGGGACACGCACAGAGATCAAGAATCTCAACTCGTTCAGCGGTGTGGAGCGATCCATTGAGCTCGAGTTTGCGCGACAGTGTGGTGTGTTGCGCGCTGGTGGCGTGATTGAACAGCGCACCATGCTATGGGATGGTCACAAGGGCGAAGTGCGCCCTGCGCGCGCCAAGGAAGGCAGCCACGATTATCGCTATTTCCCTGATCCCGATTTGCCGCCGTTGGTGCTTTCGCCTGAGTGGATTGAGGCGCAGCGCAGTGGTCTGACGGAGCTACCCGCAGCCCGACGCACGCGCTTTGTAACGCAATACGGACTGAGCAACCACGATGTCGAACAGCTCACCTCCACCGTTTCGTTAGCCGACAGATTTGAAGCGGTGACTACAGCCAGCGGTAACGCCAAACGCGCCGCCAATTGGATGCTCGGCGTGGTGTTGGCCGCCGTGAAATTGCAGGGCGGTGATGTGACGTCGCATGCGGTGAGCGTGGAGCGACTGGGCGCACTCATCAAGCTTGAAGAATCAGGTGCGGTCTCCAATACGGCGGCCAAGCAGATCTTTGCGATCCTTGAGAACGAAGATGCCGAACCCGGCGTGATCGCCGAGCGTGAAGGACTGCTGCAAGTATGTGACGACAGCGCGCTCGTGGCGTGGATCAATGAGGTGCTGGCCGAGCTGCCGGAAGAAGCCGCGCGGTTTCTGGGTGGTGAGAAGAAGTTGCAGGGTGTGCTGGTGGGTGCGGTGATGAAGAAATCGAAGGGCAGTGCGGATCCGAAAAAGGTGAATCAGCTGTTGGGGACGCGGTTGGGGTAGGCTCAGGATCTCCCTTGCCACCCTCAGCCGAGCCTGTCGCATCAGTGGACCCTGGCGGCGCTCCTGCGCGCGCTGGATGCATCCTGCCGCCAGACCGGGGTCGGCGCTGTTGGTACGGCGCCGTTGGACTTTGAGCTCAACGACGCCACGCTGGTGCAGCCTGATGTTTTTGTTCTTCCTGTCGCTGACGGACGGCTTCCCGTCACGCGATCGCAAGTCGGGCAGCCCCTGCTGTTCGTCGAGGTGCTCTCGTCGAGCACGGCGCGCTATGATCGTGTAGTGAAACGTGCCCGATACCGGCGCCCCGGAGTGGAGTACTTGATCGTCGACCTCGACGCGCGTCTGGTGGAGCGCTGGATGCCGAATGTTCAGCTGCCCGAGATCATTACCGGCACTTTGCAGTGGCAACCGTCCGGCGTCACCACCGCACTGACGATCGACCTGGATGGGCTATTCGCCGAGGTGCAGGGAGAACGGTTGGTGCGGAGTGCATTTGCATCTACTGCACCCGCTACAGCGGGTATAGCGAGGAAGACCGCGCAGTTTGACGATGGCAGCTTCGATTCGGGCATGGTTCGGCGACCGATCGTGACAATTTGCAAACGTCAACTCCCGTGTAAAAACGGTGACGCATCAGTTTGAGCGGCATAGATCCTCTCGTATGCCCCCTTAACACCCTCCGCCAAGTTCGAGCAAAAGTATGCGCTTGCCAGCGATCAATTCTCGCAGCTGGACCGCTGACGATGTGCGCGCTTTGCGGGACGAACCGGGCCAGCGGCACGAATGCGTCGACGGCGCGCTGGCGTGGCCGACAGCATCATCGTCATTGTATTCCACATCATGATCGCCGAATATTTGACGCGCTCCCGAAGAGGCGAGTAGTTTCGTTAACAGACCAGCGCTGACCGTGTTACCTCAATCCTTCGCGCTCGGCCCCACGTCACTCGCGCCACCAGGAAACAGCGGCCGAGCGAGTCCATCCCGGTCATCGTAAAAGCGCACGCTATCAGGCGTATGCCACTTGGCCATCAGAATGAGCTGCCCAGTGTGCCCCGAAAAATGTTCAACCACGTGGTACACGGCGTCAAACACCGTCGTCTCACGTTGTTGAATAGTGCGTGCTTCAATCAGGGATTCTGCATCGAGCGTGTTGAGCACAGCGATAGATTCTGCACAGGCGCGGTCCAGATCTTCCAAAAGCGCGGTGCATGCAAGGCCAGACGCATCCGAGGCCGAAAACTCCGTGCTGCGCTGTCGCACATCCGGCGTACCGCCCACACCACTCACAATCCACTGCCGAATATTGCCTGCCAGGTGCAGCAGCAAGTTGCCGGCACTGTTGGCGCTGGCATAGGGGCGCCACCAAATCCGGTCTTCGGGAATGGTGAGCACCGCCGCGCGGATTTTGGCGGGATACTCAACGCCCAGGTAGTACCGGGAGCGATCAAGAAATGCGGCGGCGAGATCACCGCTCATCGTGCGGCAACCGCAGCGTCGGTGCGCAGCAGCAGTGAGCACCCAACTGCTGCAAGAGAACAGGAAGTGATTGTCATTCCCCACTATACATCGCCGCCGCACGTTCGGCCAACGATATTGCGTGATCGCCGCCTTCATGGAATACTACGATATGGAACGACGCGCGGGACGCCACATTAGAATGACGTAACCGCCGACCGTCTTGTTGCGCGATCAGGGCCCCTCCACTGGAATCAACTCATGCTGCGAACCGTCACTGCCTTTGTGCTCGCGTTGTTGTTTCTCGGCAACGTCACTCCGGTGTGCGCGCAGGAGGCCAATTTCGGCCGCGCTCTGGCGATGACCGACACCGAACTCTTCATTGGTCAACCGGTGAACTGGTACGGTCCGGGCGTGGTGTACACGTATCGCCTCGATACGTCGGGCCAGTGGCAGCCGCAAGAAATGCTCTTTGCGTCTGACACGCTGCGCATGGACGATTTCGGACACGCCTTGGCGATTGATGGTAACACGCTGCTCGTCGGCGCGCCGCGAAAGAGCGCCAACGCTGGCGTCGTTTACGCCTTCACACGTGCATCGGTCAACGCTGCGTGGCGTGAGCGCGAACGTTTGGTAGCGCCGAGTGCGGGACTGTTTGGTCGGTCTGTGGTACTGGCTGGCGATGATGCGTTCATTGGCGCGCCGAGTGTGAACGGCGGTGGCGCTGTATATCACTATCAGCGGCGCGGGGTTTCGTGGCAGATGCAGTCGGTGCTGCGTCCGGCGTCACTCGATAGTGTGGCCGCGTTCGGGCAGAGTATGAGCCTGCAGGATTCCTTGCTGCTGATTGGAGCGCCGACTGACAACGGTGGTGTAGGGCAGGCCTACGCGTCCACACGCATGGCAAACGGACGCTGGAGCGAACCAACGCCAATCAACATTCCCCTAGCGGGCGCTGAGCGTGCCGGTCTTGGTGCCACTGTGTTGCTCGATGGTGATCGCGGTTTTGTGGGCGCACCGGGCGCTATGCTCGTGCACGTACTGTCACGCAGCGCCAACGGTGAGTGGTCCGCCTCCGGCGAACTGCGTGCGTACGACGGTGGACGCGGTACGCAGTTTGGTGCGGCCATGGCCAAAGTGGGACGCGATGTGTGGGTTGGCGCGCCCGGTGCCAACGGTCGCGTGTACCGTTTTCTTGCTGACACCGCGCTCGGCTGGCGCGGCGCCACACGGCTGGTGGCCGATTCGAGCGAGGGCACATCGTGGCCGTTTTCCTTCGGGTATGCGATGGCCGGCGCAGGGGACCGTGCGACGGTGTCGATGCCCACGCGCGACTTTGGCGAAGGACGCGTGCTTGCGCTCACGCGCGGCAACGCCGAATGGGAGCCTACGCAACTACTCACTGGAACGATCGCAGTGATCGCCGATGGTGCGACGCCGGCCGCGCCGTGCACTGAGGGCAAGGTGAGTGTCTACACCTGCAACAACGTGGACCTGGTGTCGCACATGCCAGTAAGCGCACTCGGCGGTGAGCGCGGCGTGTGGTTGAATGATGTGTGGGGCTGGACCGATCCGGCCACGCAGCGAGAATACGCCCTCGTGGCGCGACGCGACGGGGCGAGTTTTGTGGATGTCACGAATCCCTCAAGTCCGCAATTGGTGGGCACTTTGCCGCGCACTGTGGGCGCGCCGCCGTCGGTGTGGCGTGACATCAAGGTGATCGGAAATCACGCCTACATCGTGGCCGACGGCGCGGGTGAGCACGGCGTGCAGATCTTTGATCTCACGCGTCTGCGTTCGGCGCGCAACGTGCCGACCTTTGCACCCGATTCGACCTATCGTGAGATCGCCAGTGCACATAATATCGTCGCCGATACGGCCAGCGGCTATTTGTATGTGGTGGGCGCCAACAGTGGCGGCGAAACGTGCGGCGGTGGACTGCACATCATTGACGCGCGCTCGCCCAAAGCGCTCAGGTTCATTGGCTGTTATAACGATCGCAGCGGGAGCAATCCGCGTGGCTATTCGCACGATGCCCAGTGCGTGACCTATCGCGGCCCCGATGTGAAGTATAAGGGACGCGAGATTTGCGTTGGATCAAACGAGAAGGAAATCAACATCGCCGATGTCACCGACAAGTCCGCTCCGGTCACGATCGGTCGCAACAGCTATCCCAACGTGGCCTACGCGCACCAGGGCTGGTTTGACGCGGAGCAGCGCTACTTCTACATGAATGACGAAGCCGACGAGATGAACGGTCTTGTGGAAGGCACGCGCACCATTGTGTGGGATCTCGCGCAACTCGACGATCCGGTGGTCGCCCGAATGTACTACGGCCCCGTCAAATCGTCCGATCACAACCTGTACGTCGTGGGCGACCGCGTCTACGAGGCCAACTACGGTAGTGGCTTGCGCGTGCTGGACATCAGCGATCGCACGTCGCCGCGGGAGATGGGTTTCTTTGACAGCGCACCCTTCAACAATGACGCACCGGGATTCAGCGCCACCGAGAGTGGTGCTTGGAGCAACTATCCGTTCTTCAAGAGCGGCGTCGTGATTTTCACCAGTGTGCGTGAAGGGTTGTTCATCGTGCGTGTGCGCGAGTTTGTGCCGTAGTCCCGCTCACGCGTCGCGATACGATGCACGATTGTGGCTCTCCCACACACGGACGTCGTCCAGCGCCGATGAATCGCCGGCGGCGTATCGGCGCGCTGAATCGCTGTCTGCAAGCTCGCCAGCAAGCACCTCGTTGATGTATGGCGTGGGAATCCGCCAATGCTGCCAGCGTGAGAAGTACACATCGCTGCCAATCCAGCCTTCAGCGGCGCCGGTCTTGAGGCTCTCGAGCAACGGCTGATTTCCCACCGCTGACTTTGTGAACAGCGGCACCGCAGTGGAGATGCCCTTGGCCGCGTCCACGTACACGAGTAAAAAATCATGCGTGCCGCGAACCGCCCGATCGCCCTGGGCATTGAGCACAGCATTGGTCTGGCAACCGCCGAGCGTGCGCAGTGCGTCGGTGTCGAGACCAACAATCAGTCCGGCCTGGGCCGTCGTGGGAGTGAGTGACATGAGAAAACTTTCCAATAGATTGGGTAATGACCACACCGACAACTTTTGATTTTACCGCCGCGTCCATCGCGGGCGGCGATGTGTCCCTCCGCGATTACGCAGGGCAGGTCTTGCTCATCGTGAATGTAGCGAGCAAGTGCGGCTTCACGCCGCAGTACGCCGGTCTCGAGGCGCTTTGGCGCAGCTACCACGAACGCGGGCTCACGGTGCTCGGGTTTCCCTGCGACCAGTTTGCCAACCAGGAGCCCGGCACCGAGGCCGAGATCGCCGAGTTCTGCAGCCTCAAGTACGACGTCACGTTTCCTATGTTCGCCAAGGTGTTGGTGAATGGTGACAACGCACATCCGCTCTGGCACTGGCTGCGCACGCAGAAGCCCGGCCTGCTCGGCAGCGAAGCGATCAAGTGGAACTTTACCAAGTTTTTGGTGGCGCGCGACGGGCGGGTGTTGAGGCGGTTTGGGCCAACGGAGTCGCCCGAGTCACTGGCACCGGCCGTTGAACAGGCGTTGGCGCAGACGTAAGGGCTGGTAGTCCGCTTCTCGAGGTTGCTCTTCCTGGGCCTGGTCCGTCTCGCTCAGCCTTAAAGCTACCCCAACGCTTCTCGGCGCCACGCCATGAGCGGCGCATTCATCCGGTCGGCAAAGTCCAGCGTGGTGGCGGGCATACCAAAGGTGCGATCGGCCTCCAGCGCCGCCCGCACATCCCCTCCCTGACGACGCGCCAGTCGCCGCAGCTTCTTGGCGTTGCGCAGTGGCTCGTCACCGCTGGGATCAAAGCGATAGGGCTCGCTGGCGTCCCATCGGGACAGCAGATCCATCACAAAGTTGAATGATCGCGTGAGGTAGCGACCCACTTCGGCGTCGCTCAGATCCCAGCGGCTGTTCTCCGAAATAAGCTTGAAAATGCGCTGCCACGAATCGTTGTCGGTCACGTGCACCATGCCGCGAAAAATGCGACGGTTGGTGGGCGTGCCAAAAATCGTGGGCGCGAGAATACGATCGAGCAATTGATCGGATCGACTGTGATCAAGCGACAGCAGTTCGCGCGCGCGTCGAGGCCACGCTTCGCCCAGATGCACATCTATACGACTTTCCCAGTAACTGTGCCCCAGCGCCGACGTGCTCGAGGTCACAGCCAGCTGTCGCGGCACGAAAAAGTTGTGCGCGACCACATCGGCGGCGAGATGCGACAGATAGCCAAGACTGAACGAACGGAGCGCACCGTCGGGGGATTCTTCGTGAATCTCCCGACCCACATTCCACGCATGACAATGGCGACCTACGGCCGCGTACTTCTTGGCAATGCTGGTATCGGCGGCAATGGAGCCGTAGAGGAAATCGGCCGGAAAGGCGGAGAGCAACTCCGCGATGCGCGGCGGCAAAAGGTGCAGGTGCTTGAGCACCGCATCACCCAGAAATACATGCGTGCCGGGCGTCCAGGCCCACGCATCACTTGGCAGCAACACGATCGCCGCGAAAGCGACGAGCGCGTACGCGGCAAATCGGGTCACCGCGGTCGGCGCCGCGCCGCGCTCTTGTCGGTGTCGATCACATCATCGTCCACGTCATCGTCCGCGTCCTCGTCCACGTCATCGTCATCGTCAAAATACGGTCGATCATCGTCGTCATCTTCAAGGTCGTCATCTACATCGTCAAGGTCCGCATCGTTGACATCATAAATATCATCGATGTCGTCAACGTCATAAACGTCTTCAACGTCACCGAGCTTTTCAGAATCCGCAGCATAGGTCACTGTCTCGGGCTCCTCACCAAACAACGGCCTCGTCGCATCCTCACGGGCCCGAATACGCGGCGACTGTTTGCGTGACTTGCGTCTCGCGCTCCTGCTGCTGTTTCCAACCAGCGCCGCGCCCAGTGCCACCGCACCCACCTTGAGTCCGCGCGCTGCCGCCACCGCACCGAGTGCCGTGTCTTCCACCTCATCCTGCAACACATTCAACAACGCGTTGACCTGATCAATTCGATCCTTTGCCATGTCGGACACATCGACAATGCGCTCACGCACCTCACCTGTCGCCTCGGCCAATCGATCAACTTCGCGGCGCACGGTTTTCACCATGTCGTGCGCATCTTCTGTAAGGCGCGTGGCTTGATGTAGCAGCGGCTTGGTGTCGGCGGTTAAACGATCCACCGTGCCCTGGAGCGCGACAATGGTCTTGCGCAAGGTGAGCAACAGCAAGGCCATGGCCGCCAGCGCAAAAAATCCTATCACCAACACCAGTATCTGCAGCGTGCCGCTGGCGTAGTCGAAGGCCGTAAGCGGCGGCGCCACAATCAGCGACACCACGGTGTCCGGTAGCGCGCTGACCTGGAGCGCGAGTAGCCCTTCGAGTTCAATAGCCATATCATGGATCGTACCTGCCGCCGGTCATAGGGTCAAGCAACCGCGTATGAATCCATGAACACCGCTTGACGCTGAAGCCCTCGCAACGTGATCCTACGCTTGTGAGACAGTGCGCCGATTGCGGCGTGCTCTTCGGTGATGCGCATTCGGCGCGGCGCCAACACATCGCTCGCCTCCAGCCCTTCGTGCATGCCGTCCGTCCGCTTTATTGTCGAAGGAGGCCATCGCCTCAGCGGCACCATTCGCCCCACGGGCAACAAGAACGCCGCGCTGCCCATCGTCGCCGCCGCGCTGCTCACCGAACATCCGGTGCGCCTTCAGAATGTGCCCCGCATTCGTGACATTGAGACATTGGTCACACTCATGCAAAGCGTGGGCGCATCGTGCGAGTGGACGGGCCCCGATGTATTGGAAATCCATGCCCGCGAGGTGCAGGCGGCCAAACTCGACGCCGAACTGAGCAAGCGCATTCGCGGCTCGATTCTCCTGGCCGCTCCGTTGCTCGCGCGCTGTGGCGAAGTCACGCTCTCCCCCCCCGGTGGTGATGTCATCGGACGTCGACGTCTCGACACGCACTTCCATGTGTTGCAGCAGCTCGGCGCGTCCTATGAACTCGGCGACACGTTCACCTTCCGAACCAACGGATTGGTGGGTGCGGATGTCTTTCTCGACGAGCCAAGCGTCACGGCCACAGAAAACGCTCTGATGGCGGCCGTAGCGGCCAAAGGCACAACCATTCTGCGCAACGCCGCCAGCGAACCGCACGTGCAGGATCTGTGCAACTTTTTGGTGGCCATGGGCGCACGCATTGAAGGCATTGGCACCAACACGGTCTCAGTGCACGGCGGTCACCCACTTGGATCGGCCACGCACACCATTGGCCCGGACCACATTGAAGTGGGTTCGTTCATCGGACTGGCGGCCGTCACGCGGTCGGCGCTCACCATCGAAGCGGCGGGCACCGCGCACTTGCGCTCCACCCTCATGGGCTTTGAAAGACTCGGCGTGAAGTGTGTCATTGAGGGCGACAATCTGGTCATCCCCGCTGAACAGTCGCTTATGATCGAACCCGATCTCGGCGGACATGTGCCCAAGCTGGAAGACCAACCGTGGCCCGCGTTTCCCGCCGATCTCATGTCCATTGCAATCGTGACGGCCACGCAGTGCGACGGGCTCATCTTGATGCACGAAAAGATGTTCGAGTCACGCCTGTTTTTTGTGGACAAGTTGGTCGCTATGGGCGCGCGCATCGTGCTCTGTGATCCGCACCGGGCGTTGGTGGCCGGTCCCAGCCGTCTGCGTGCGCAGCGTGTAGAGTCGCCTGATATTCGCGCGGGCATGGCCATGTTGTTGGCTGCCTGCTGCGCGGAGGGCACGAGCACCATCCACAATGCGGGACAGATTGAGCGTGGCTACGAGCGCATCCACGAACGCCTGGGCAAACTGGGCGCCGTGATTGAGCGAGTGGAGCAGGGTGGGGACTGATGCGGTGGTTGATCGCGCAGTGACTGCAGGACAACTCCGCACGGTACACGAGGGCGGCCCGTTGGCCACCGCGCTTGTTGTCGACGAGTTCCGCACCATCGGAGTCACCGCCTTCACCACCACGCGAGTGGCGGGAAGCTTTGGGCTCGGTAGCTCCGAGCCCGTGGCTGACGTGATGGGCCGCTGGAACTCGCTCATGGACGACTGCCGGTCACTCGGCGCGCCCGCGCTGGCCACAGCTGGACAGGTCCATGGCGCGGCACTCGCGTTTCACACGGGCGGATGGCATGGCTGGCTTCGCGGCCGGGATCGGGACGGTCACGTGACCACCTCCGCCGGAGTGGCGTTGGCCGTGATGGTCGCCGACTGCACACCGGTATTCCTGGCCCATCCAAACGGGGCACTGGCACTGCTACACGCCGGTTGGCGTGGCACGGCGGCTCGCATTCTGGAACACGGAATAGCGGCCATGGAAAAATTGGGCGCGCCGGCCGATGAGTTATTGGTTCATTTGGGTCCGTCCATCTGCGGATCATGCTACGAGGTGGGGCCCGAGGTCGTCGCGGCCATTCGGGCCGAGCGTGTCGCGGGCCCCACGCGGCTGGACGTGCGCGGCAACCTTGCGGAACGGGCGGAGCGGCTGGGTTGCCGGAGCATCAGCGTCAGCCGCTGGTGTACACGCTGCGATCTCAGCCAGCTGTTCAGCCATCGAGGCGGCGATGCAGGGCGCCAGTTAGGCGTGCTGCTGAGATCGTCACCAGCCTGAGAGCAGCATCTGCCAGGGACGTCCAAATCATGTAATCACTTGACCTTCCGGCTCTCACTTCGTACGTTACGTGATTACGCCCGGTCGCTCATCTCGAGCTGCCGGGCGTTGTGAAGTGTGGGGATGGCCCCCGCACTTTTTTGTTCTCTGGGAGTGACTTGTGGCTGGGCACGCAGGCGATCCGCTGATCCCCATCATCACCAACGAGTTGAACGCGCTGGAGTTCGATCTGGTCGAGCTGCGGCGTGGTGGTTCCAAGTCGAGACAGGTGATAGAGATACGGGTGGAGCGGCGGGATCTGGAGAAGGTCACGTTGGAAGACTGTACGAAGGTCAGTCGGGCGCTGGAGGCCCGGTTGGATGCCATGGAGTCATTGCCCGAGCAGTACGTGCTTGAGGTGTCGTCTCCCGGCTCCGATCGGCCGCTGCGTACGGAAGCTGAATGGCGACGATTTGTTGGGCGCCGAGCCACGGTCACCTGTGGCGCGCTGCCTGGGGGACGTCAAGAGGTTGAGATTCTCGCTGTCAATGGCGAGGAGGGCGCGGCAGACGCAGTCGTGCGCGACGGCAAAGGCGTGGAGTACACACTTCCGCTGGACACCATCACGCAGGCGCGACTCGCGTTTCACTGGAAACGATAAGGGGTGTCACGGATGGTCGGGTCTGTCGAGATCCTCGCGGCGATTCGCGAGTTAGCCAATTCGAAGCAACTCGATCGCACAGAACTGCACGAGCTGCTGGAAGACGGTATTCAAGCCGCCTTGGCCAAGAAGCACGGTGCAACTGTGCAGGCTGAAATTGAAATCGATGAGGACAAGGGGGCGATCAACATCGTGCTCCTTCGAACCGTCGTCGAAGAAGTCACCGATCCGGCCCGCGAAGTGTTGCTCGAAGAAGCGCGCTTCGAAGATCCCGATTTCCAGATCGGCGACGTCATGGAGCTACCGGTCGACTTCAACGAGTTCGGCCGCACCGCCGTGCAAGCCGCCAAGCAGCGCATTCTGCAGCGCGTGCGTGAAGGCGAGCGCACTCGTATCAAGGATGAGTTCAGCGATCGGGTGGGCGAGTTGCTCTCCGGCGAAGTGCAGCAGATTGAGCGCGGCAAGTTGGTGGTCATGCTCAACAAGTTCCGCGAAGCCGAAGCGATTATTCCGTATCGTGAGCAGAATCATCGTGAGCACTACCATCAGGGCGAAACAATTCGTGCGGTACTCAAGCGTGTCGAAGACACGCCCAAAGGTCCGCGTCTGATTCTCAGTCGCTCCGATGCCATGTTCGTGACCGCGCTTTTCAAGCTCGAAGTGCCGGAAATGCAGCAGCAGATTGTCGAGATCAAGGCCGCCGCGCGTGAAGTGGGTAGCCGCACCAAAATTGCGGTCATGTCGCGCGATGCGGCTGTAGACGCCGTGGGCGCGTGTGTTGGCCTGAAGGGTGCGCGCGTGCAGGCGGTAGTGAATGAACTGGGCGGCGAGCGCATCGATATTGTACCGTGGTCCGAAGAGCCGGAGCGCTTTGCCAAGCTGGCACTGGCACCGGCGCGTGTGGCACGTGTGTTCAGCGATCCGCTGTCGCGCACCATTCAGGCCGTGGTCGATGAAGATCAGCTCTCGCTGGCCATCGGTCGCAGCGGACAGAATGTGCGACTGGCTTCGGAACTCACTGGTTGGAAGATCGACCTCTATTCAAGCCGCGAGTGGTTGGAGAAGGGCGGAGATATGCCGCTCTTTGCGCCGCTGCCCGAGGAAGAGGAGGGCGAAGAAGATTTGCCGCTCAATCAAATCGCCGAGTTGCCACCGGCGACGGTGGCGGTGCTTGAAGAAGCTGGCTACCGTATGCTGACCGATATTCTCGATCTCGATCGGGAGGACTTCTTGCGCCTGCCGGGCATCGCGGCCGAAGAAGCGGATCGGATCATGGCCATTATCAACGAACTGACCACCGAAGACGACGGCAGTGATGCCTCATCCGGCAGTGGCAGTATGTTGCCGCCAGCCTGATGTCAGAGACGGAGGCGCCTCTGGTCGGATTGCCCGAGGCCGTCCGCCGTAAAGTATTGGGGCTGGTAGGGTTGGGTGTGCGCGGCCGGTTGGTAGTCGCGGGCGCTGAGAAAGTTCGTGAGGCGGCGCGCAAGGGTGGGTTGAGTCTGGCGATTGTGGCGCAGGATGTATCGCGACACTCGTTGGACAAGGTGGTACCCATTCTGCGAGCCAAGCGGGTACAGATTATTGAGTGGCCGAGTGCGGCCGAGCTGGGCGCAGTGGTGGGGCGGGACTCCACGGCTGCGGTCGGTATTGTTGATCAGGCGCTGGCGCGCGGTATCCGCGACGCTGTCGAGCCGGTGCCCGCGGTGGGTCCGATCGATGTTGGCGATGCGGCGCGTGACGCGCAGAGGAGGAAGGGTTGAGCAAGCTTCGTGTGCATGATATGGCAGGTGAGTTCGGTATTACAGCCGATGAGGTCATCACCCTGCTACGCCAGATGGACGTCCCTGTACGCAGCCACATGTCGCTGCTCACGGACGATCAGGTGGCGCGCGCGCGTGTCCGGTGGGAGCGCGAAAAGCGCATCCGCGCCGAACAGGCCAATCCGGCACCGGAGGCCAAGCCGCGCCGTCGCCGCACCAAGGCCGCCGAGGAGCCGGTCGCGGTCGCACCGGTCGAAGAGACAGCCGAGGCTGCGCCCGCCGTGCGCCGCCGTCGCCGCGTTGACGTCGAAGCCGCTCAGAAAGAGGCCGACGCTGAGGCCGAAGCCGCTGAAGCCATCGCCACCGCCGAAAGGGCGGCAGCCGATGCAGCAGCGCAGCGCGCCGAAGAGAAAATAGCCGCCGAACGGGCGGACGCTGAGCGAGTTGCGGTCGAACGCGCTCGGGTGAAAGCCGAAGCCGATCGGGCTGCGGCCGAAGCTGCGGCCGCTGCCGAGAAGGCTGAGGCTGAGGCCGAATCGTCGCCGAGGCCGGCAACTGAAAAGGCGACAGACGTCGCTGCTGATGCCGGCGCCAGTGCGCGTACCGATGGTGGAAGCGAGAAGGCCGCTGCCGCCGCAGCAACGCCCGTCGCCCCCAAGCCCGTCGCGCCCAAGCCTGCGCCTCCGCGTCCGGTGGCGTCGGCGTCGCCGAGTGCGCTGGCCCCATCGGCACCAGCGTTATCAGGAAGTGCGCCGTCTTCGGCGGAGGCGGGGCGTTTGCGTCCGCGTCCGTTGGTGCCCGGCGCACCGCGCGGTCGACCATCGGCGCCGTATGGTGCTCGTCCCATCGCCAGTGCAGCACCCGGTGGTGGCATGGCCGGCGGTGCGCGTCGCGACGAGCGACGTGGGCCCGGCGGTCCGCCCAGCAGTGGAGGCGGCGTCAGCACGGCGCCCAGTGGACCAATGGGCGGTGCCGGTGCACGTCGTGGAAAGAAGGGCAAGCGCGGAGCGGTGGATCAGGAAGCGGTGTCGGCCAACATCACCAAGACGATGACCGCCATGCGAGGCGCCGGTGGCGGACGTCGTGGACGCGGCCGGTTTGGCGATGGTCGTGAGGAGCTCGAGCAGCAGCGCGCGGAAGCCGCTGAGCGCGAAAAGAAAACGGTGCGCGTCAATGAGTTCATTACGGTGTCCGAACTCGCGCAGATTCTGGGCGTATCGGCCACCCAGATTGTGGGCTTTGCGTTCAAGACGCTCGGCCTCATGGTCACTATCAATCAGCGGCTCGACTTCGATCAGATCGAACTCATTGCCAGCGAGTTCGGCTTCGAAGCCGTGCGTGAAGAAGAGTATTCGGCAGATCTCGGCGAAGAGGTCATTATCGACACGCCTGAACAGCTCGAATCACGTCCGGCGATCGTCACCATCATGGGGCACGTGGACCATGGCAAGACGTCGTTGCTTGACTACATTCGCAAGGCCAATGTGGTAGCCGGTGAAGCCGGTGGTATTACGCAGCACATCGGTGCGTACCACGTGTCGTTGCCGGGCGGAAAAATGATCACGTTCCTCGACACACCGGGCCACGAAGCGTTTACCGCCATGCGTGCACGCGGTGCGCAGGTTACAGATATCGTCGTGCTGGTGGTGGCCGCGGACGATCAGATCATGCCGCAAACCATCGAAGCCATTTCGCACGCCAAGAGCGCCGGGGTACCGCTCATCGTTGCGATCAACAAGATCGATCTGCCGCAGGCCAACGCGCTCAAGGTCAAGCAGGATCTGTTGCAACAGGAAGTGGTGCTCGAAGACTTTGGCGGGACAACGCTTTCGTCCGAGATTTCGGCGAAGCATGGTACCGGTGTACCCGCGTTGCTCGACCAGATTCTGCTGCAGGCCGAAATCCTCGACCTCAAGGCCAATCCCGATCGCAACGCCAACGGAACCGTTGTCGAGGCGCAGCTCGATCCGGGCAAGGGTTCGGTGGCCACGGTGCTCGTGCAGAACGGTACGCTCAAAGTTGGCGACGATTTCATTTGCGGCATGTTCTCGGGACGCGTGCGCGCGTTGCTCGATGAGCGCGGCAAGATCGTGAAATCGGCCGGCCCGGCCATTCCTGTGCAGATTCTTGGATTACCCGGCGTGCCAATGGCCGGTGATCAGCTCATCGTGGTTGAAGACGCATCGCAGGCGCGTGATATCGCGCAGCGACGGGAACGTCTCGATCGTGAAGCACGCAGCCGTCGCACGTCGCGTGGCAGTGTGTCGCTTGAAGACTTCATGTCGCAGGCCGCCGCCGGTGAGCAGCGTCAGTTGCGCCTGCTGATCAAGGCCGACCAGGGTGGTCCGGCCGAAGCACTGGCCGACTCGCTCGGACAGCTGTCGACCACTGAAGTGTCGGTGGACATTGTGCACCGCGGCGTTGGCGCAATCACCGAGAGCGACATTCTGCTCGCCAAGGCGTCGGGCGCGATCATCATTGGCTTCCACGTGCGTCCCGACAACAACGCGCGTACGGCGGCCGAGCGTGAAGGTGTGGACATCAAGCTGTATCGCATCATTTACGAGGCCGTGGCCGATGTGCGTCTGGCGCTCGAAGGCATGCTGCGGCCCGAATCGCGCGAAGTCATCTTCGGTGAAGCCGAGGTGCGCGAAGTGTTCAAGGTGGCGCGTGTGGGCACCATTGCCGGTTGCTACATTCGCAGCGGCAACATCCAGCGTGCATCGCGTGTTCGCGTAATCCGCGATCGTGTCGAGATGTACTCAGGTGTGATTGCCTCGCTGCGTCGCTTCAAGGACGACGTGAAGGAAGTCAAGGAAGGGTACGAGTGCGGTATTGGCGTCGAGAACTTCAACGACCTCAAGGTCGGCGATATCATCGAGGCGTATCGCACCGAAGAAGTGGCGCGCACGCTCGATGATGCGACGCGGTCGTCGTAGGAGGAGCGAGACATGGCAGGTGGAGATCCCAGACGGGCCGAACGCGTTGCGGAAGGTATCCGTACAGAAGTAGCAACCTTTTTGCGCGACGGGGTGAAGGATCCCCGTGTGCGCGGCATGGTCACGGTGACAGGGGTGGACGTTTCGCGTGACCTGCGGCATGCCAAGGTGTTCGTGAGTGTCATGGGCAGCGATGAAGAGCGCGCGGCAACATTCGAAGGACTGGCGTCGGTCGCGCATCATTTGCGCGGCAGCGTCGGGCGTGCGCTGCGCTTGCGCGTAGCGCCGGAGATCAAGTTCACTGCCGACGAAAGCGTCTCGCACGCCGCGCGTATTGAAGCGCTGCTGGCGCAGGTGCGCAGCGAATCGGTCGACAGCGGCGCAGCGGCTGAAGGCAGCGAAGCGGCGGCCAACAGCGAAGCGACGGCCAACAGCGAAGCGGTAGATGCTGGCCATGTCGCTGATGACACTGGCCGAGCCGATGCCGACGTTGGACCGGTTGAGAGCCCGAGTGACGATATCGGAAGCCGCAACCGCTAAAGCGGCTCGCGATTCACTCGTCACCACACCACGAGGCGCGGTGGACGGCCTGCTGTTGGTAGACAAGCCCGCCGGTGTGACATCACATGATGTCGTGGCCCGCGCTCGGCGTGCCTTGCGCACCAAACGTGTTGGGCATGCAGGCACACTCGACCCGTTTGCCACCGGCCTGTTGGTGTGCGCCATCGGTCGTGCCACGCGCCTGCTGCAGTTTGTGCACGGCGAACCCAAGGTCTACCACACGCGCATTGTATTTGGTGTGGGTACGAATACCGACGACGCAACAGGCACGCCAAACGCTGAGGGGGCGGCGCCCGCGTGGGAGCGACTGGACGCTGCGGTCGCCGCATTGACGGGTGATCTACTGCAGGTCCCGCCCGCGTACAGCGCCAAGCACATTGACGGGGAACGTGCGTACGCCAAGGCACGGCGTGGTGAAGACGTCGTGCTTGCCCCAGTCACAGTCCGCGTCTTTTCTTGGGAGACATCAGCCCGCGGCGATCTGTGGCTGGACGCGACGATTGCCTGCGGGGGGGGGACGTACATCCGCGCGCTGGCCCGCGATCTGGGACGGGCGTTGGGGACCGTGGCGCACTGTGCATCGCTCCGACGCATTTCCAGCGGAACGTTGCAGGTGCAGAATGCGATTGCGTTCAACGCACTCATTCCAGACGCCGATATCGGGCTGATCAACCCACACGTGGCCATGACGGCCCTGCAGACGGTATTGGTCAACGATGCCGCGATTGCGGCGCTTCGTATGGGGCGGCAGATCGACGCGTCGGGCAGTGGTGCGCAGGCCGTGTTTGTTGATCGCGACGGCGCGGTGATTGGCGTTGGGGCGCGGGTGCCGAAGCCTGCGGATGCCCCACCCGTAGAGCGGCAGCACGCCGACCCGCCGCCCGCCGAGCGCCAGCACGCGGCATCGCCGCCCGCAGAAACGTCGCACAATAGAGAAGCCGCACGCGCGCACTCCGGCGCCGACAGTCGCTGGCAGCCTCGCGTGATCCTGCCCGCCGACCCGTCGGTCTGAGTCGGTATGATCATCGTTGAACACGGTCACGCCGTCACGCTGCCCGCCGGCTGGAATGGCAGCGCCATTACCGTCGGGACGTTCGATGGCGTGCACCGCGGACACCTCGATGTCGTGGCCCGTTTGCGCCTCCTGGCCACGCGCACGTCGCTGGCATCGCTCATTGTCACGTTCGAGCCGCATCCGCTCGAAATCGTCAATCCGGCCGCCGCGCCACCGCTGCTCACCACGCGCGAGGAAAAGCTGGCCGCGCTGGAGCGCACCGGCGTTGATGTGGTGGTCGTGCTCCCGTTTACGCCGGCTTTGGCGGCACTCACCGCCGAAGCATTTGTGGACGATGTCTTGCGCGGCGAGTGCCGCCTGCAGGCGCTGCTGGTAGGCCATGACCACGGCTTTGGCCGCAATCGCATGGGCGACGCATCGGTGTTGCGCGCGCTGGGTGCCGAGCGCGGTTTTTCGGTGGATATGGTGGAGCCAGTGCAGGGGGCCGGTGGCACGGCCGTATCGTCTACGGCGATCCGTCGAGCGGTGGCCGGTGGTGATCTCGCGCGAGCGGCCGACGGGCTGGGCCGTCTGTACAGCGTCTCGGGCGTGGTGGTCCCGGGCGAGCAGCGCGGGCGCACACTTGGATTTCCCACCATTAATCTGGCGCCAATTTCGCCGCGCAAGCTACTCCCGCCGGACGGGGTGTACGCCGTGCGCGTGCAGCTCCCCGATGGGTTGCACGATGGCATGCTGCACCTGGGCGGACGCCCCACGTGGCACGACGCCGAACGGCGCCTCGAAGCCAATTTGTTTGACGTCACCGGTGATTGGTATGGTGAGTCGGCGGAGGTGCAGTTCCTCGAAAGGCTGCGGGAGGTGCGCAAATTCGCCGACGCTGACGCACTTCGGGCGCAGTTGGCAGTGGACGAGGCCTTGGCGCGGCACCTGTTGCGTCCCTAAGTTACAAGGCTAGGCCTTTTCGCTTGCAGCGAGTGTGTCCGAGAGGAGCACTGGCGCTGTCTTTTCTTCCGTCTTTTAGCCACCCGCCGCGATGGCGAACATCCGTAATCGCCTTTTCCTTATTTTCGGACTCGTCCTCGTTTCCGTATGGGCGTTGTATCCGCGAACCGTAATCGAGCGCGTCAAGCGCGATGGTATTACGGTCTATGACACGGTCAAGCGTGTCCCACTCAAGAAGGGACTCGACCTTCAGGGCGGCATGCACCTCACACTTGAGGTCGATGACTCCCGACAGGCTGTGGCTGATGTCTCTGATGCTCTTGACCGCTCGCTCAAGGTCATTCGCCAGCGCATCGACGAGTTCGGTGTAGCCGAACCGGTCGTGCAGAAGGTGGGTGATGATCGCATCATCGTTGAGCTGCCCGGCATCGATGATCCGGAACGTGCTCAGGCGGTCGTGTCTGAAGCGGCCTTCCTGCAGTTTCAGATCACCGATCGCACGCAGGCTCTTGAACGTGTACTCCCGCGTCTCGATGCCGCCGCCGCTGCGGCTGGTATCGGCGCGACCGGGCCGGCTGTGGGTGGTGATACCGCACGTCGTGTTGGCGTGACGGCGCTCTTTGGCGCCGACAGCGCGGCCGCGCGCGCGGACACGTTAGTGGCGGGTACCGCAGCGTCCGATTCCGCCGCCGATTCCGCCGCCATTCAGACACCGCAAGATGGCGGTCTGTTCTCGTCCAACATTTCGCTTGGCCAGTATCCGGGGCAGTACATCGTGCGCGCTGAAGCGTACGACAATCTGGTGCGCGCGCTGCGGGAGCCGAGCGTGAGTGCCGTGATTCCGCCAGGCAAGGCCATCAAGTGGGGCGCCGAGCCAATCGACGCCGGTCAGGGCACAACGTTCTACGAGTTGTACATGCTCGACGCGCGCCCGATCATCACAGGTGAGTATCTCATTGACGCGCGTCCCATGACGGATCCCACCGAAGGCAACCTCGTACAGTTCACGTTGAACAACGAAGGTGGTCGTCGCTTCCGCAACGAAACGGCCAAGCATCTCAAGGAGAACATGGCCATCGTGCTCGACGATCGTGTCATGACCGCGCCCACGATTCAAAGTGCGATCGGACGCAATGGTCAGATCACCCTGGGAGGCGGTACGCTGCAAGCGGCGCAGGATCTGGCGCTTGTCTTGCGCGCCGGAGCGCTGCCGGTGCCGCTCAAGATCACCGAGGTGCGCAACATCGGTGCGAGCCTTGGACAGGATTCCATCGACAAGGGTGTGACGGCACTCGCGATCGCCGTGGCGCTCGTGATTGTGATCATGATTGGCTACTACCGCTTTGCCGGTGTGTTGGCGGTGGCGGCGCTCGCACTGTACGTGCTGTACACGTTGGCTGTCTTGGCGGGCTTTGACGCGGTCATTACGCTGCCTGGACTGGCGGGCTTCGTTCTCTCCGTTGGCATTGCCGTAGACGCGAACGTGCTCATCTTCGAGCGCATTCGTGAAGAAATCGATGCCGGCAAGTCTATGCGACTTTCCATCGACGAAGGCTTCAAGCAAGCGCTGTCGGCCATTGTCGATTCGGGCGTCACCACGATTCTCTCCGGCGCGGTGCTGTATCAGTACGGCTCAGGTCCGGTGCGTGGCTTTGCGGTAACGCTGATCGCCGGTATTGTTGCGTCGCTGTTCACTGCGCTCTTCGTGAGCCGCACCTTCTTCATGATCTGGCTGCAGCAGACGCGCGGCGCCAAGACACTGAGCATCTGAGCCAGCCATGATTCGCTTATTCAAAGGCACGTCTTACGATTTCGTTCGGCACTGGCGCATCGCCGCCGGTATCACGGCTGCGTTCATCGCGCTCGGCCTGGCCTCATTCGCATTTACTGGCGGACCAAACTACTCCATTGAGTTCACGGGCGGTACGCTCATGCAACTCAAGTTCAAGTCGCCGCCGGACGTTGCCGCCATTCGCTCCACCGTGGAGTCGGCTGGTGTCGCGGGTGCCGAAATCACACAGTACGGTGAAGACACCGATTACACCGTGCGCGCGCAGGACCCCGCCGTGGTTGAAGAGCAGGCCGCCGGAGCCGAGGGGGTCGCCAATCGCATTCAGGACGCACTCACGCAGCGCTTCGGCGCCGATGAAGTTTCCGTGGTGCGCACCGAAGCGGTCGGACCGAAGGTGGGTGCCGAGTTGCGGCGAGGCGCCGTCTTGGCGCTCCTCATCACGTCGCTCATCTCGCTCATCTATCTCGCCATTCGCTTTGATTGGCGCTTTGGAACGGCCGCTGTGTTGTCACTCGGACACGACGTGCTGCTCACGCTTGCATTCATCAAGTTGTTTGATATTGAAGTGTCGCTTACCGTAGTAGCCGCCGTGCTTACCGTGCTCGGTTACTCAGCCAACGACACCATTATCATCTTTGACCGCACGCGCGAGAATCTGCGCAAGTTCCGCAAGGCCTCGTTGTACGACACGCTCAATCGCTCCATCAACGAAACGCTGGGTCGATCCGTGCTCACGCACGCCACCACGTTGGCTGCCACACTGGCGTTGTTGTTTTTTGCCGGTCAGGTGCTGCGTCCGTTCTCCATCGTGATGGCCTTCGGTGTCGTAGTTGCCGTGTTCAGCTCCATGTATGTGGCCACGCCACTGCTGCTCTACATCGAACACAAGTATCCGCGTGACTCGGAAGACAAGAACCAGCGGCGCAGTGCGGAGCAGACGTCAGGCGGGTCTGCCGCCAAGACGGCCGGCGCTTCGAAGTCGCGCAATCCGGCAGCCGCGCGCTGACGCGTTGCGTGTGCGGGCCATGACTTCCCTGGTGGGTGCGTGAGCGACACCGTTCGCGCACCGTTTGCAGACAGTCACGTCCATCTGGCCGACGCGCAGTTTTCAGCCGATGTGCACGATGTTGTGGCGCGCGCCCGGGAAGCCGGTGCGCGCGCCATTGTGTGTATTGGCGAGTCTCCAGCCACGGCGCTGAAAGCAGCCGAACTGGCGGCGCAGTATCCCGATCTAATGGCGTACACATGCGGGTTGCATCCACACGAAGCCAAAGCGTGGGATGCATCGCACGCAGACTCCATTCGGCAGGCGGTCGAACTGGGCGCCGTCGCCATCGGCGAATGTGGACTGGACTTTCACTACGATTTCAGTCCGCGTGAGCAGCAGCGCGCTGTATTCGGCGCGCAACTCGCGCTCGCCCGCGAGCTGAACAAACCCGTCGTGGTGCACACACGTTCGGCCGAAAATGATACGCGAGACATGCTCATCGAGGCCGCCCGCGATGGTGTGCGCGGCGTGCTGCACTGCTTCACCGGATCACCGGCGTTGGCCGAAGTGGCCATTGAACACGGCTGGTACATTTCGTTCAGCGGCGTCGTCACCTTCAAACGCTATACCGACGAAGCCTTGCTTCGCCTGGTGCCCAGTGACCGACTGCTGGTGGAATCAGATGCACCGTACCTGGCACCAGTTCCGCACCGCGGGCACCGAAACGAGCCGGCGTGGGTACAGCATACTGTGGCGCGCGTCGCGGCTGCCCGTGGCCTCACCGCCAGTGCGCTGGGCGAGTTGACGTTGACCAATACACGGCATTTCTTCGGTCTTGGATTTTCGGATAGCAACTGACGTTCACACTCTCACTACAACACGCGCCCTGTGACTCTCGAAACTCTGCACACCGACGCGGCGCCCGCCGCCATCGGACCTTATGCGCAAGCGGTCAAGGCCAATGGCATGCTGTTCACAGCCGGTCAGATTCCCCTGCACCCTGAGACGCTCGAGATTGTGGGAAGCAATGTGGCCGAACAGACTGAGCAGGTGCTGCGCAATCTCGGTGCCGTGCTCAGCGCTGCCGGATGCACCTTCGAGCACGTGATCAAGACTACGGTATTTTTGCGTGACATGGCAGACTTCGCCGCTATGAATGAGGTGTACGCGCGCGTGTTTGGGGAAGCACGTCCGGCCCGTTCCACCGTGGCTGTGGCTGGATTGCCGCGCGATGTGCGCGTCGAAATCGAGTGCATCGCCCTGCTCGGCTAAGTCACGACCACCCGAGTCGTTTCTGCTCCTTCGTCCACGATCGCTCGTGCCACTCCGCTCCGGCGCAAGACCAAATCGCACACGCCCTCGCCCTCTGCGGTGGGTGACCTGTGCTGCGTTGGCGTTTGGGGCGGGGGGGCTGTGGCCGCTCAGTGCCGCGTCTGCGCAAGTCATTCCCGATTCTACCTCGCGTGATTCGCTGGCCGTGACAGTGGTGCGCGTTTCGGACTCAGGCGATGTCATCACTCGGCGTGCGCAGTTTGCGCGTCCGCCGATTTCGCCGAGACGCGCGTTCCTCATGTCTGTACTGTTACCGGGTTATTCGCAGGCAAAGTTGCAGCGCGCGACATCAGGCGCGCTCTTTGCCGGAATCGAGATGGGTGCGATTGCCATGCTGCGCCGATCCGCCTCGGATGTACGGGAGGTAAAGCGCCAAGGGACAGCGGGAGAGCCAGGTGACTTTGCGATCAATCCAACTACGGGCGCGATGACACCGGGCGCGCCGCTGGAACCGCGCTTTGATGAAACGCTCGAGCGCACCAGACGCCTGCACGTGGAAGACTGGATCGCGGCCATCGCATTCAATCATCTCATTGCCGGTGCCGATGCGTTTGTCGCGGCGCAACTCTGGGATGTGCCGGTGCGCGTGTCAGCTATTCCGCACGCCCACGGTATCATGTTCGCGGCCAGCGTGCGATGGTAGCGAGCACCAGCAGTGAGCCCAAACCTTGTGGCAGCAATACGGGCCACCGTGTCGCCTGACGCGCCAATCGGAGTGTTCGACAGCGGCTTGGGTGGACTCACGGTCGTGCGCGCGTTGCTCGCGCGGCTTCCGCACGAACGCATCGTGTACGTGGGCGATACGGCGCGCGTACCGTATGGTCCCAAAAGCCCCGATACCGTGCGTCGCTACGCCAACGAAATCACGCACTGGCTGGTGGAGCAGGGTGTGAAGGTAATCGTCGTGGCCTGCAACACGGCCACGGCTCACGCGCTGACCGAACTTCAACGTGAGACCCCGGTGCCGGTGGTCGGTGTGGTAGAACCAGGAGCGCGCGCCGCGGTGCGTGCGGCCAATGGCGGACCCATTGGGGTAATCGGTACCGTGGGCACGATCGATAGCGGCGCCTACGAGCGCGCCATTCATGCCCTTGATCCCGACATCAGCGTGCTGGTGCGCGCCTGTCCGTTGTTCGTGCCGCTGGTTGAAGAGGGTTGGCTTGACCACGCGGTCTCTCGTGCGGTGGCGCACGAATACCTCGATCCGCTGCTCGCCGATGGCATTCGTGCGTTGGTGCTCGGCTGCACCCACTACCCGCTGTTGGCCCCGCTGTTGGCTAACCTGGCGGGCGATCGTGTCACGCTGATTGATTCCGCCGACGAAACCGCTGCCGCAACGGCGCAGATTCTGCACGACCACGAACTCGAGGCGGCACAACGCGCGACGCCGCCACGACACCGGTTTGTAGCGTCAGATGCGCCCGATCGGTTTCTCGCGCTCGGACAGCGGTTCCTCGGTGCGACGCTCGATCACGTCGATCACGTCACCTTCGGCTAAACCCGTCCATTGCACGCGTGCAATCTGCGTGTCCGTAATGGACAGATATTGGCGGTCGAGATACCACGCACCGGCATTGCCGTAAATGCCTGTGCCCGCGCGCTGCAACGCCGGTACATGCGAGTGTCCGAATACCACCAGCTCTGGGCCCGTGGTCGCTTGCATCCACGACGACGCCACCCCGTGTAGCCCTCGCCCACCGTCTCCGGCCCGTCGGTCGCGACTGGTGTGTGATGACTTGAGTGCCAATCGGGTAGACAAGTTGGGGTGCAGCCAGCCATATGCCCGGATCGCCAGCGGATGGCGCAGCACGGAGCGTAGGCGTCGATACGGTCGGTCTTCCACTTCACGCAACCCATCGCCGTGCGCCAAACGGGTGCGCCACGGCCCGAGCAGGCCGTCCCATTGCTCCAGCGTGTAATGCGCTCCAGTGAGTTCCTGCAACGCCTCACCGCCCCAGCAATCGTGGTTGCCACCGATCCAGACCACGGGAATTCCGGCGTCCCGTAAATCGGCCAGCGCCGCCAGCACACGAAAGCCCGTGCGCGGCATGGCGTGGCGCCACGGAAACCAGAAGTCGAACAGGTCGCCCATGATCACCAGTGACCGGGCGCGCGTGGGTACCGTACGGAGCAACTGCAACAGATCCGTCTCGGCAGATGCTGGCGCAATGCCCAGATGTGCGTCGCCCAAGAGCAGCACGGGAGCCGGAAGTACGGAGTGAGAAGTCACGGGGGCAGTCTAACGCGCCTGTCGCGCCCGAACAAATGCGCATGGGCCCGAACATGGGCTCGAACATGGGCTCGAACATGCGCTCGAACATGGCTCTGAACGCGTCGCGACTTGAGCGAACACCGGTCGCACACCCATCTTCCATCTTGCTGTTTTCCCCTCCAATCGAGCGCATGACTGATTCCTTCCCGTACGAGCATCTCTCCGAGGTGCGCGTACGCTATGCCGAAACCGATCAGATGGGTGTGGTCTATCACGCCAACTATCTCGTGTGGTGCGAAATCGGACGCACCGATTTTATCCGCGCGCTGGGCCGCTCGTATGCGGACATGGAACAGGCCGGCGCGACACTCGCCGTGAGTGATGCCAGCTTGCGGTTTCT
>JBBRDJ010000002.1:0-92075 GCA_038203945.1 Gemmatimonadales bacterium | reverse complement strand
TTTTGTGGCATCATGCTGGAACCGGTGCTGAAGCGATCACCAAACTTCACAAAGCCAAACTCGCTTGAGCCATACACGATCATGTCTTCGGCCAGGCGCGAGCAGTGCGCGGCGGTCATGGCACAGACAAACACCGTTTCCGCCACAAAATCGCGATCACCGGTGGCATCGATACTGTTGAGCGAGATCGCGTCAAAGCCCAGATCCGCGCGCAATGCCTCGCGATCAACCGGAAAGGCGCTGCCGGCAATGGCGCCCGATCCGAGCGGCATCACGGAGGTGCCGAGCTTGGCGTTGGCCAGTCGCTGTCGATCGCGGTGCAGCGGCCAGAAGTGCGCCAGCAACCAGTGCGCTCCGCTCACCGGCTGCGCCCGTTGCAAATGGGTGTAGGCGGGGAGCACAGCGTCCTGCAGCCCGTCAGCCTGGGTGAGCAACGCCGTTTGCAAATCAATCACGGCTGCTTTCAGCTGTTCACAGGCCCCCAGCGTCCAGAGGCGTGTGGCGGTGGCCACCTGATCGTTGCGCGAACGTCCGGTGTGCAGTCGTGAAGCGGGCGCACCGACTTCTTCGTGAAGGAGCCGGTCAATCATTGTGTGAATGTCTTCATCGGTTGCGATTGGCGGCGCACCGGCGGCCAGTCGATCGCCCACCCGCGCCAAGCCGTCAACGATGGAGTGCACATCGTTCGTCGACAGCACACCGGCGTGGCCGAGCGCACGCGCCCACGCCTGCGACAGCCGAATGTCGTGCGGCCAGAGGCGAAAGTCGGTGCCAATGGAGCGATTGACCGCGTCAAGCAGCGGGTGCGGTCCAGTGGCAAAGCGCCCGCCCCACAGCTTGTGCGTGGTGTCCGAGGCGGGCGCGTCGCTATCGGCAGCGCGTTCGTCGCGATCGGGAGAGTGTGCGTCGCTATTGGGAGGGTGTGCGTGTGCCATAAGCGATCAGCGAAGTAAGGGAAAAGACAACCCGGCCCAACCGGGACAGCGCAATAATATGCAAAAGTCGTGCATATCTATTCAATGCCTGGCCATGTGCGGGCTGGTGATGTAAGAGCGGGCCACCACGGGCCACCACGGGCCACCACGGGCCACCACGGGCCACCACGGGCCACCAACGCAACCCAACGCAACCCAACGCAACCCAACGCAACCCAATGGAACCGCTGCGGAATCTACGCCGACGGACGCAGTAACGGCTTGAGCCGGCGCACCACCCGCTCGCGTCCCTGCGCTGAACGACAGATAATGAGCACCGTATCATCGCCGGCGATCGTGCCCAGAATGTCGCCCCAGCCCGCACCGTCGAGCGCGGCGGCCACCGGTTGTGCACCCGACGGTACGGTCCGGGCAACCACGAGCACCTGCACGGCTTCGACGTCCAGCAGCAGCTGCGGCAGCAACCGTTCAAGCTGCGGCGCCATATCTTCTGCGCCGCCGTCGGGGAACGCGTAGCGGGCGCTCCCGTGACCGTCGGGGATGCGGGCCAGGCGAAGCTCGCGCAAATCGCGTGAGAGCGTGGACTGCGTCACGTCCCAACCGCGTTGCTGCAGCAGTTTCCGCAGCTCCTCCTGGCTGGCCACCGCTCGCTCACCCACCAGCTCGCGAATGGCTGTGTGCCGCGTACTCTTGTCGTGCACGTCTCACTCCGGCCAAAGATTTCGTGCGACGATTGACAGCGCCGCGATGCAATAATATGCATTCACTGTGCATAATATTCCTGTAGGGGTGCTCGGCGCCAGCGGGTACGCCGGTCGAGAGTTGTGCGGACTGATTGCGTCCCACCCACACTGCAATCTGGTGTTTGCCACCGCCAATGAACGGCGAGGGCAGACGTTGCGTGTGCGTACCGCCGCCGGTGGTCCGCGCGACATCACCATGATCGGGCCCGACGAAGCCCCGCTGGGCGCTGTGGCACTCGTCTTCAGTGCGCTGCCGCACGGCGCCAGCGTGGAGTGGGTGGGCCGCGCCGTGGACGCCGGCGCCCGGGTCGTAGACCTCTCCAGCGACCTGCGCCCCGGTCGTGGTGGCAGTACGCATCCGATTCCGCCCTCGGTGCCCGCATACGTGCCCTACGGTTTGCCCGAGCTGTTTCGCGAGGGTATTGCCCAGGCGCAGGTGGTCGCGAATCCGGGGTGCTATCCCACCAGTATTCTCGTGGCGCTGGCGCCGTTTGTGCGCGCCGGCCTCGTGGCGCCCGATGCGCTCGTGTCGGTGGCCGCCGCGAGCGGTGTAAGCGGTGCGGGCGCCTCACCCAAGCCGGAGCTGCTGTTTGCCGAAGTCACGGAGAACTTTCGCGCCTACGCAGCGGGCAATGTGCACCGGCACTTGCCCGAAATGACGGATAGCATCGCGCGATTGGGTGGCACCTTTGATCTTTTGTTTACACCGCATCTGCTGCCGGTTGATCGTGGCATTCTGAGCACGATCACCGTACCGCTGCGCGAACCAATCGCCGACCCGTTGGGCGTGTTGCACGCGGCCTACGCGGACGAGCCGTTTGTGGAGGTGTCGGCCAACTTGCCCGCGCTCGCCGATGTGGTGCACCGCAATGTGGTGCGCGTGAGCGCGGTGAGCGTGCAACACGTGCGCACACCCACGCTGCTGCTCTTTGCGGCCATCGACAATCTGGTGAAAGGTGCCGCAGGGCAGGCGGTGCAGAATGCAAACCTCATGCTTGGGTTCAGCGAAACGGCTGGGCTGCCGCAGTGAACAACCTGTCGTCGGCACCAACACAGAACAGCGACAATATGAATGAGCAACAGCCGTCAGCTCTCGCTGCTGCCCAGTATCAGCAGCCGTCAGCTCTCGCTGCTGCCCAGCAGCAGCAGGCGTCGGCCCTCGCTGCTGCCCAGCAGCCGCCGCCGTCATTTCTCGCTGCGGCCCAGCATCCAATGGTGATCAAGCTCGGTGGCCGCACACAGGCCGATCCGGCGTTACCGGCGGCCATCGCAGCGCTGTATGCGCAGTGGCCGGGCCGCGTGGTGATTGTGCACGGCGGAGGTGATCAAATCTCTGTGTTGCAGCAGCAGCGTGGTGACACGCCGCGCTTTGTGGGTGGTCGGCGCGTGACCACAGAAGCCGACCTCGATGTGGTGCGTATGGCGCTCTCCGGTTTGGCCAACAAGCAACTCGTGAGCGCGTTCGTCGCACAAGGATTACCGGCGGTGGGCTTGAGCGGTGAGGACGCGGGGTTCCTGCGTGCCGCACCAATCGATCAGGCCACCTTTGGTTTTGCCGGCACGCCAGTGTCCGTTGATGTACGCCTGATTGCGCTGCTGCTGCAACAGGGGTATCTGCCGGTACTCTCGCCTGTGGCCGCGCATGAAGATCGCACGCGCGCACAAGCCATGAATGTCAATGGCGACGATGCCGCAGCGGCCATTGCCTCGGCGCTGGGTGCGGAAGAGCTGTTCTTCATGGCTGACGTGCCAGCGGTGCGCGACGCCGAGGGCCGTGCGATTGTGACCGTGTCGGCAACGGAAGCCTCGGCCCTCATTGCCAGCGGTGTAGCTGAGGGCGGTATGGCCGCAAAGCTCGAGGCCGGACTGCGCGCCATTGCGCAGGGCGTTGGCCGGGTGCGTATTGGCGACTTGTCGGCCCTCACCGCACCACATGCCGGCACAGCAGTCGTCGCGCGTTAACTCATCATCAGCATCTGCACATCATGTCCAACATTGCTACGCTCACAGATCAGGCGTCCGTTGCTCCGTCATCGTCCGACGCCATCCTCGGCACCTACAAGCGGCAGCCGGCACTTTTCGTGCGCGGCGAAGGTGTGCACCTGTTCGACGACACGGGCAAATCGTATCTCGATCTGGTCTCCGGTATTGCCGTCACATCGCTCGGCCATGGCGATGCGGGAGTGAAGCGCGTCATGGAAGAGGTGTTGACCACCGGATTGATTCACACCTCCAATCTGTATCGCACCGCAGCGGGTGAGCGGTTGGCTGCGTGGTTGGTGGCGCATTCGTTTGCCAGCTCCGTGTTCTTCTGCAACTCCGGCGCCGAGGCCAACGAAGCGGCCTTCAAGTTCGCCAGGCGTTGGGCGCGCGCGCAGGGGCATCCGGACAAGAGCGGGATTGTCGCGCTGCGCGGTGCGTTTCACGGACGCTTGCCCGGTACACTGGCGGCCACTGATCGGGCGAGCTATCGGCAGCCGTTCTTGCCGCTCATGCCGAACGTCCAAATCGTGGAGCGCGATCTGGAGGAGCTGCGGGCGGTGCTTGATCCGGAAACCGTTGCGGCCGTGATTGTAGAGCCCATTCAGGGTGAGGGTGGTGTGCGCGTATTGGATCCCACGTTCCTGCGCGGCCTGCGTGCCCTCACGCGTGAGCGCGACGTGCTGCTGATTCTTGATGAGATCCAGTGTGGTTTAGGTCGCACCGGACATTTCTTCGCGTACGAAGGACTTGGTCTTGTGCCAGACATGGTGACCATCGCCAAGCCCATGGCCAACGGTTTGCCGATTGGCGCGGTGCTGGTGAACGAACCAGTCTCGGGTGCGCTGCAGCCCGGAGATCACGGTACAACGTTTGGTGGTGGACCGCTCGTGGCGGCAGTCGCGGAATACGTGGTGCAGCGCCTCGCCGATCCGGTGTTGCTTGAGCATGTGCTCGAAACGGGCTGCTGGTTGCACGGTGAACTCACGGCGCTCACGGAGCGCACGGGTAAAGTGCGGGCGATTCGTGGGATGGGTTTCATGTGGGGACTCGACACACATGAACCGGCCGCGCCGATCATTGCGCGCGCGTTTGCCAAGGGATTGCTGCTGGTGAGCGCTGGCGAACACACGCTGCGTTTGTTGCCTCCGCTGATCATGTCACGCGAGACGCTGCAGGAAGCCCTCACGATTCTGGAAGCTGTGTTGGTGGACGCGTAGCAGCGTTGGCATTGGCGCCGGGCCCAATGCTGGCGTGAGTGCTGACGTCAATGCTGGCGTAAGTGCTGACGTCAGAGAAGATGTCGCGATTGTTGCGCAAGGAAATGCTGGCGCGTTTGCTGATTGCGTCACATATTGTGCGCGACTTCCTGCGCCTCGCGGAATGTCGTGCGTCGCCACGCGACTGCACGCGGTACAACACAAGTTCGCCGGCGGGGTGGTTCCCGCTCGAATGCGCCGATCCGGCGGCGCGTTCGAGGCTCGAGCGGGAACCGCCGGTCGAATTGTGATGCCGCTCGTCTCGTTGGCTTTACGGTTGCGCCCACTGCGCGGCGTTCCGTCACAGTCAGACCACAGCACGCCCAATCGCCCCGACCGCGACGCCCCAACCGCTAGCTTTCACGCATGATCACTCTCCGCACTGGACTCGCCGCGGCATGCGCGACTGCGCTCGTCGTCACTGCACCGTTCGTTGTCGCGCAGTCGGCGAACACCGTCAGCGATCGTGTGGCGCCGCAACTCGTGGTGCTCATCACGGTTGATCAGTTGCGTCCCGACTATCTGACGCGCTGGAGTTCTCAGCTCAGCGGCGGACTGGCGCGCTTCTGGAATGACGGCGCGGTCTTCATCAACGGTGAGCACGCGCACGCCACTACTGAAACGGCGCCGGGGCACGCGACACTTGGTTCCGGCAGGCACCCACGATCCACCGGCATCGTGCGCAACGATGCTGGAGTGCAGGACCTGCAGGCGCCACTGCTGGACGGTGCGCGTGGTGGCGGGGCCTCGCCCTTCCGCTTTCGCGGGTCGTCACTCTTTGACTGGATACGCGCCTATGATCCGGCGGCTCGCGCGCTCTCGGTATCGCGCAAAGACCGCGGTGCGATTTTGCCCCTTGGTCGCGCGGTGCAGTCGGCGTTCTGGTATTCGTCCGATGGACGCTTCACCACCAGTCGCTACTACGCCGACACGATGCCCACGTGGGCGCGCGCATTCAATGATCGCGATTTCGTGGGCGCGCTTGAGGGCACGTCGTGGACGCTGCTGAACGCCGCGTCAGCCTATACCTCACCTGATTCCGTCGCGCGTGAGAACGGCGGACGCGACTTTGTGTTTCCGCACGCGCTTTCTCCCGATCGAGCTCGTCGTGCGGCCTCGCTCACCGAGTATCCGGCCATGGATTCGCTCACCGTCGCCATGGCATTGGCGGGTGTTGAAGCGATGCAGCTTGGCGCCGGTGCCAGTACTGATTTTCTCAACCTCTCGTTGTCCACGCTCGATGCGGTGGGGCACCGCTACGGACCCGACTCACGCGAGGTACACGACATGGTGCTGCGCGTAGACCGGTATCTCGCGACCTTCATTGATTCGCTGTACACACTGCGCGATTCGTCGCGCATTGTCTTCGCGCTCAGCGCGGATCACGGAGTGGCGCCGTTTCCGGAACTGTATTTTGCCGGAACCGATTCCGCGCGCGGACGGGTCGATCAGCGTCCGGTCTTTGATTCGGCGCGCAGTGTGCTGGCCACCTACGGCGTGGAAGGTGATGCCCTGCTCTTTGAATCCGGACTGGTCGTGCTCGACACCGCGCGACTGCGTACGCGCCGCGTGCCCATTGATTCGGTGGTTGGTGCATTGCGCATGAAGTTTCGCGCCATCCCGGGCGTGATGCGGGTTGACGCTGTGCCGGAACTCGAAGCGCTTACCGAGCGTGGCGATGTGTACGCGCGACGTTGGTACAACGCCATTCCACCCGACATGGACGCCGTGCTGGCCATTACCCTCGAACCGTACCACTATTGGCGCACTGTATCGTACGCTACACACGGCACGCCACATGCATACGACTTCCAGGTTCCGATCGCCTTTCTTGGCGCTCCGTTCGTCAAGGGACAGTACACGCTGACGGCGCGCACGGTCGATCTCGCGCCCACACTCGCGCGGGCTCTTGGCATTGTGCCCACGGAACCTCCCGATGGGCGAGCGCTTGTTGAAGCATTGGTGGGCGATCTGCGCAGCGGTACACCGACCGAGTCGCGACGCGGGCCGGCGTCGGCCACGCCAACTATGTCTCCGGAACCGTAACGGTGCCTGTGCGTCCACTAGCCCAAGCCTTCGATGAACTGCGCTTTGGTGCGCGCCGCACGCTCAACCTGCGCGCGCAACAACCTACGGTAGCGGATGCTGTCGTGCGTTGTGAGCAATGGTTGCGACAGCAGCAGGTTGAGGGGGCGAGCGAGGTGCTGGTGATCACGGGCCGAGGCCTGCGCAGCCTCGATGGTGTGAGTCCCGTGCGCGAGGCCATTGTCGCGTTGCTGCATTCATTGCGGCGGCGCAATGTGATTGCGGCGTTCGCGGAGCATACGGCCGGCTCGTTTGCCGTGACACCGGCCCCGGTGCGCGCGCTGTTTGAGGCGCCCAAGCGGCGACGAGAGCCGTCCACGATGAGTCGGCGTCCGGTCGTTCCGCAGTTGGCGGCGCTCGAGCCCGACACAACGGCGTTGCTGGCCGAGCTGGCGCAGGTGCAGTTGCTGGCGCTTGGGGTTCGTGACCCGACGCGCGCGCAGCTGGAAGACGAAATGCTGCGACAGTTCGCCGCCCTGTCTCCGGCCGTCGGTACCTCAGCCGACGCCGAAGCGCGCCTGCAGCAGGCGCTGGTGCGCGCCCTCGAAGAGGCAGATCTGGACTGATCGCCTCTTGCTCACATTGCGTGCAAGCGCGATGCTGCATTATGCACAACTCTCCCTTTCATCGAATCGAGCGCACGCCCCGCACGGTGGCGCTCATTGCCGGTCTGATCAGCGCCGGCAGTTTGTTACTCGCCCCGGTCGCAACGGCGCAAACCCCAACGCGCATTGGTGCGCCGCTGTCCGGCTTCACGCCCACCAGCAGCGCACAACAGCAGCAGCTTGAGCGCGAGGTAATTGGCAGCCCGAGTGCGGTGCGCGCGCAGGCACACGCGCGCGCGCTGTCTGCCGAACCGCACGTGGCCGGCACCGATGCGCAGGCGCGAACGCGCGACTACGTGATCGAGGCAATGAAAAAGATGGGGCTGCGCACCGAGGTGCGCGCGTACGATGTGTGGTTGCCGCACGCCACCTCGGTTCGTGCGTGGCGATACGGACGTGATACTCTTGAACTCGAACTGCAGGAGCCGCCAATCGTCGGCGATTCCACAACGGCGCTGCCACAGTATTTGCCAGTCAACGGCTATAGCGCAGCCGGTACGGCCGAAGGCGAGCTGGTGTTTGTGAACTTCGGACTGATTGAGGACTACGCCCAACTCGATTCCATGGGTGTGTCGGTGGAGGGCAAAGTGGTGCTCGCGCGTTATGGTCGAAGCTTTCGCGGCATCAAGGCGCGCGAAGCCGAAAAGCGTGGCGCACGGGGCCTGTTCATTTACACCGACCCGCTGGATGATGGCTTCGCGCGCGGCGATGTGTATCCCGAAGGACCGATGCGTCCAAACACCGGTGTGCAACGTGGCAGTGTATTCAACGGGCAAGGCGATCCCACAACACCGGGCTACGCCAGCACGAAGGATGCCGAGCGCGTGCCACTCGATCAAACCAATGTGCCACGCATTCCGGTCGTCCCGCTCAGTGCGCAAAACGCTGAGCTGCTCCTACGTGAGTTGCGTGGTACTGACATTCCCGCTGGTTGGCAGGGTGGGTTGGCGCTGCGCTACCATGTGGGCCCAGGTCCGGTGCGCGTGAAGCTCAGCGTGGAAACCGACGAAGCCACACGCGGTTACAAAACCATCTGGAATACGCTCGGCACACTGGAAGGTTCGGAGTTTCCCGACGAGTACATCTACATTGGTGCGCATCGCGACGCTTGGGGGGCGGGAGCGGCCGACAATGTCAGCGGTACGGTGAGCGTGCTCGAAGCAGCGCATGCGTTGAGCGAGCTGGCTCGGCGGGGCGAGCGTCCACGACGCACGATTGTCTTTGCCACGTGGGACGCCGAAGAGTGGGGATTGATTGGCTCTACGGAGTTTGTGGAAGAGGATTCGCTCCGATTGGTGCGCGGCGGTATTGCGTACCTCAATCAGGACGTCAGCGCGCAGGGGCCGCTATTTGGCGCAGGTGGCAGTCCCTCGCTGCGCTCCACGCTGCGCTCGGTGGTGCGCCAAGTACCCGATCCGCGCGGACGTGGCATGGTGTACGATGTGTGGCGCGCGAATCGCGGCACGGTACCCGGACAAGAGCCAGCAATGGGCGATCCCGGCGGCGGCTCAGACTTTGCCGGCTTCTACAATCACCTCGGCATTCCGCATGCTGATTGGGGTTTCTCAGGACCGGCGGGCGTGTACCACTCGGCCTACGACACGCGTGAATGGATGCGCACGTGGGGTGATCCCGGTTTTCAATTTCATGCTACCGCTGCCCGTATCGGTGCCGCGATGGCGCTTCGTCTGGCCAACGCCGATGTGCATCCGTATGACTATGTGGAGTACGCGCAAACCATGCAGGGCTACGTGCCGCTCGTCACGCGCGGGCTGGCACGCAACGGGTGGGATACCACGCTCGTTGCGCCGCTTGTGCGCGTGATCGATAGTATGGAAGTGCAAGCGCGCGCGTTTGACGAGGCGCGAGCAACACGCCTGGGCACAACGCCACCCAAGGCAGTGCAAGAACGCACCAACTCGGCCCTCCGCACTGTGGAGCGGGCCATGACACGCCCCACCGGATTAATTGGCCGACCATGGTGGCGGGCGCTCACGTACGCCGCCGACATCGACAACGGGTACGCCACGATGAGTTTTCCCGGCGTGAACGAAGCCGTGCGAGCAGGCGACGCCGCTCGAGCGCAGCAGGAGTTGGACGATCTCACAAATGCGTTTCGCGCAGCCAACACCGCGCTCGCGAAGGCCCGTGCAGAAATCACCGCACGCTGACGCTGTTCGTTATTTTTTCAATCCGTACACACGCACGGCGTGCAAGGATTACTGCTGCGATGTCGTATCAGTCAAACGGTTAAACGCTTCTCATAGAGATGGGATCTGCACATGGCTATTCACGACATGGACGCCGTCGCGCTGGCCGCGCGACTCAAGGAAGATCATCCACCAGTGCTGCTCGATGTCCGTGAGCGCTGGGAATATGACCGCGCCAAGCTGCCGAACGCGAAGCTGGTGCCGCTCGCGCAGTTGCAGGAGCACGTGGGCGAGCTCGATGCAAACGCCGAGTACGTTGTGTATTGCCACCACGGCGGACGAAGTGCGATGGCCGCGCAGTTTCTGAAGGCGCAGGGCTTCGCACACGTGGCCAATCTCGAAGGTGGAATTGATGGCTGGAGTCTGGAGGTCGATGAGTCGGTCGCGCGCTACTGAGTCATTGGCCGTCACGCTCGGCGCGGCGGCGCTGGCGGGTGCTGCTGCCTTGCTGCTGCGTGAGAACGTGCGCGCGCGTGCCTTGCAGCGAGCCGTAGCCCGTCGCTTGACGCTCGGAGCCGATGGCATCATTGAGGGTGCGCAGCCGGAGTCACTGCACGCCAGCCCAACGCACGCGGTGATGGTGTTGCACGGCTTTGGCGACACGCCGCAGTCGGTGCGCGAGCTGGCGCACGTGCTGCACGCGCAGGGCTGGTCGGTGGAAGTGCCGCTGTTACCGGGCCACGGGCGCTCGCTCGCCGAGTTTGGGATCGCCCGCTCGCACGACTGGATTGGCTACACCCGGGATCAGGTGGCTCGGCTGCGTCGTACGTATGACCACGTCTCGCTGGTCGGGCTGTCCATGGGCGCGGCGCTGTGCGCTATTGTATCTGCTGAACGCGACGATCTCGACGCGCTCGTGATGTTGTCGCCCTATCTGAGCATGCCCTCCTACGTGCGTCAGCTCGCCCCGCTGCTCCGTGTGTCGGGCAGGTTGGCACCGTTTCGCGCCAGCACGGGACGTACCGTGTCGATTCGCGATCCGGTGGCTGGCTCACAAAGTCTGGGGTTCGGCGTGATCTCCGGTCATTTGCTGGCCGAGCTGCACGACGTGACGGCGATTGCGCTCGAGGCGATTCCGCATGTCGCGGTGCCCACGTTGTACATGGCGGCGCGCAATGACGGGCGGGTGCCGGTTGCCGATACGCTCCGCAACTGGCGTCAGCTGCAAACCAACGATCGTGAGTTCCGATTGCTGGAGCGGTCGGGACACATCATGACCGTGGATTACGAAAAGGAGATTGTGTTTGACGAAACCGCGCGCTGGCTTTTGGCGCACGCGGGAGCACCAGGGTGACGCTGGCGTTCGTCGCTGGTGCGACCGGCTATGTGGGCCGCTCGGTCGTGGCCGAGCTGCGGCGACGTGGCGTAAAAACGGTGGCGCATGTTCGGCCGGATTCAACGCGTTTGGCCGAGTGGACGAAGCGATTCAGCGCGCTGGGCGCGGCAGTAGACAGCACGCCGTGGGATTACGCTTCGATTGCCCACCGCATGGTGCAACTCAATGTGAGCGTTGTGTTTGCGCTCATGGGTACCACTCAGGAACGGGCTCGCGCGGCGACCCGGTCGGGGGCCGCCGCGGCCGACTACGAAGCGGTGGACTATGGCCTGTCGTCTCTGCTCATCAGGGCGGCCAGCGCCTCGCCCTCCCGTCCGCGCTTCGTGTATCTGTCGTCAGCCGGTGTGGGGGATGACGCGCGGAGTGCGTATCTGGTTGCCCGGGCCCGGGTGGAACGCGAACTTCGAGCGTCCGGTCTGCATTACGTCATCGCACGACCATTATTCATCACCGGCGCCGACCGTGAGGAGCACCGTCCCATTGAGCGGTGGACCGCGAGGCTGGGCGATGCGGCGTTGGGGTTGATGGCGCGGGTGGGAGCGACGGCACTGCAGGAACGATGGGCGTCAATCACCGGCGAGGAGCTGGCGCGTGGGCTGGTTCGGGTGGCCCTCGATCCGGTGGTTTCGGACACAATTGTGTACAGCGACGGGCTTCGCGACTGAAAGAAACTCTGCGGTTCACGAGGATCAGCCTGATCCACGGGTTTACGCTGTGCCGGAGAGCGCGTAGCTTCGCTCCACATCGGGCGGTCAATGTGTGGCCGCCTCGGTTGCACTCACTGATGGACTGACGGGCACCGCACGTTCCCGGGGCGGTCATTCACTCATTTAGCACCTGTCGTTATGCGTATTGGGGTTCCCAGGGAAACAGAAGAGCACGAGCGTCGTGTCGCCCTCGTGCCGGACAGCGTCGTCAAGCTGGTCAAAGCGGGACACGAAGTTTTGGTTGAGCGCGGCGCTGGCCAAGCGGCTTATTTTCCCGATGAGCAGTACGAAAAAGCGGGAGCGACGCTAGTGGACGGTTTCGCCGGCGCGATCGCCGGAGTCGATATCGTGGCCAAGGTACAGCGCCCATCAGACGCCGAAGCGGCTCTCATGCCGGAGGGCGTGGCCGTGGCGTGCACGCTGCAGCCAGCCACCGCCGGGGAGCTGGTCGCGCACCTCAATGGCCGCCGCGTGAGCGTGCTGGCCATGGAGCTGGTGCCGCGCCTTACACGCGCCCAAAGCATGGACGTGCTGTCGTCACAGGCCACTGTGGCGGGTTACAAGGCCGTGTTGCTGGGTGCGGCCGCATTGCCGCGCTTTCTGCCGTCGCTCACAACCGCTGCCGGTTCCATTCAGCCGGCCAAGGCGTTTGTCATTGGCGCGGGTGTGGCGGGATTGCAGGCCATCGCGACGGCGCGTCGGTTGGGCGCTCAGGTGAGCGCGTTTGACGTGCGAGCGGCCGCGCGTGAACAGGTGCAGTCGCTGGGCGCCAAGTTCGTGGCCACCGATCTCGTGAGTGCCGGCGCTGAAGACAAGGGGGGCTACGCCAAGGCCCAAAGCGACGACGACCAGGAACGCACGCTTGCGGCCATCGGCCGACACATTGTCGATCAGGATCTGGTCATTACCACCGCGCAGATTCCGGGCCGTGCGGCGCCCAGACTGGTCACCGCCGAAATGGTGCGTGGGATGAAGCCCGGCTCGGTGATTGTGGATCTGGCGGCGGAGACGGGCGGCAACTGCGAGCTCACCGTGTTGGGTGAGACCGTAATGGAGGGTCAGGTGTCGGTGATTGGTGCGCGCAATCTGCCTGCCTCACAGCCTCAGCACGCCAGTCAGATGTACAGCCGCAACATGCTCACGCTGTTGCTGCACCTTGAGAAAGACGGCGCGCTGCATGTGGACCTCGCGGACGAGATCACGGGCGCGATGACCGTTGCGCACGCTGGTGTTGTGCGGCGCTGATCGTCGCACACAACCGATTCCCCGGACCGTTGCCATGACTGTAATACAAATTATTCAGGTCTACGTGTTTATCCTGGCCGGCTTTGTCGGCTTTCTGGTGATCACCAAAGTGCCACCGCTGCTGCATACGCCGCTCATGGCCGCCACCAATGCGATCAGCGGTATTTCGCTGGTTGGCAGCCTTGTGCTGGCTGGTGGCCAATACGGCAAAGTGGCCACCATTCTTGGCTTCATCGCAGTGGTGTGCGCGATGACCAATGTGGTGGGAGGTTTCATCATCACCGATCGCATGCTGAGCATGTTCAAGCGCGCGGATTCCAAGCCCAACGCACCGCAGGATACAACGGGCGGGGCCGCGTGAGTCTGCTTCTCTTTATCGCCGGTCTGCCCACGGCGGCGGCAGCGGCGTATCTGTTGATGACGAGTCCAACCGGTGCGGCGCTTGACGCGTTGGCTGGACGCGATCTGTTGGTGCAGATCACGTATCTCGTGTCGTCTGTGCTGTTCATTCTCGGCTTGCGATCGCTCACCAAGCCCGATCAGGCGCGACGCGGCATGCAGCTGGCCGCGTTGGGCATGTTCTTTGCCATTGTGGGTACGCTGCTTAACAGCGGCATTCTCACATATTCGTGGATCATTGGCGGTTTGATTCTCGGCACGGTGCTCGGCTACCCGCTGGGCAAGTTCGTGCCCATGACGGCCATGCCGCAGCGCATTGCGTTCTCGCACATGTTCGGTGCGCTGGCGGCCACGCTGGTTGGTGTGGGTGAGTATTACCACTCCATCCAGATCGACGGCGCCGAGGGAATTGAGCGTTTCAAGATGGCCGCGATCGGCTTTGAAGTGTTGTTCGGATCGCTCACGGTCACGGGCAGCTTCATGGCGTTTGGCAAGCTGCAGGAGTTCATCACCGGACGCCCGATCACGTTCAAGGGGCAGAACATTTTCAATCTGGTGCTGTTCGCGTCGGCGATCGGCTGCTTTCTGTGGTTGATCTTCAATCCGTTTGATGTTCGCGTGTTTTACGTCATGTTGGCCACTGGGTTTGCCATCGGCGTGCTCATGGTGCTGCCGATCGGTGGTGCCGACATGCCGGTAGTTGTCTCGCTGCTCAACTCGTACGCCGGTCTGGCTGCCGCTGCGACCGGTTTCGCGATCAACAACAACGTTCTGATCATCGCCGGAGCGCTCGACGGTGCGTCCGGCTTTATTCTGTCGATCGTGATGTCCAAGGCCATGAACCGTTCGTTTGGCAATGTGCTCTTCGGCGCGTTCGGCAGCGTGGTGACCACGAGCGGCAAGACATCCGAAGGGCTGGTAGCCCGGAGCATCAGCACCGAAGACGCCGCAGTGCAGTTGGCGTACGCCGGGCGTGT
Organism: Gemmatimonadales bacterium; assembly: GCA_038203945.1. Lineage (GTDB taxonomy): Bacteria > Gemmatimonadota > Gemmatimonadetes > Gemmatimonadales > Gemmatimonadaceae > JAABRT01. The sequence continues at coordinate 77,594 of JBBRDJ010000002.1, read as the reverse complement.
GGTGTTTGTCCCAGGCTACGGTATGGCGGTGGCGCAGGCGCAGCACCAGGTGCGCGAGCTGGCCGAGCTGATCGAAAAAAATGGCGGCGAAGTGAAGTACGCCATTCATCCGGTGGCCGGTCGCATGCCCGGCCACATGAACGTGCTGTTGGCCGAAGCAAACGTGCCGTACGACAAGATGTACGACATGGACGAGATCAACGATTCGTTTGCGGAAACCGATGTGACGGTGGTGATTGGCGCCAATGACGTGGTGAACCCGGCCGCGAAGAACGACAAGACGTCACCGATTTACGGCATGCCCATTCTGAATGTGAGCGAGTCGCGCAACATTATCGTGCTCAAGCGTGGAATGAATCCGGGCTTTGCGGGCATCGAGAATGAGCTGTTCTTTGACGAAAAAACCAGCATGCTTTTTGGTGATGCGAAATCGTCGCTGACCAAGCTGGTGTCCGAGGTGAAGGGACTGTAGGGCCGCGCGGCGCGAGTACGTCGCGTACAGCGCGCGGTGCGCCGTGCTAAATTCCCGGCATGGCGCACCGAACGTGACTCGATGTAATACACGCGCGATTTCCTCAGGAGTACAAACCAATGCCCGATATAACGTGCCAGCGCTGCGGAGAAACACGCGCCGGATTTGAAAAGGCCCCCATTGGCGTAGTGGGCGACATGGCGACCCGATTGGTTGCTCAGATCTGTCAAACCTGCTGGGCCGACTGGCTCAAGCAGCAAACGATGCTGATCAATCATTACGGACTGAATCTGATGGACGCGCAGGCTCGTACCTTTCTCAGTCGCAACCGGGAAGGCTTTCTCTTCAAGGCGGGCGAGGCGGAAGATGTGGATACGAGCAAGCAGGGTTCGATCAACTGGTAGAACCGTCTGGTGGCCTGCGTAACACCACCACGCACAACGCCCCGGCCATCTGCGATGACCGGGGCGTGATGTTGCGCACTGAACGAACGGTGCCGCTGCTCGCCGTACAGATGCTGCTGGTGAATCAGCCGTTGCCGGCGATGTATCGGGCGAAACGTCCACACACGGCACATTTCAACGTGACGTGTGAGTTGCTTGGTGGCGGATACAGCGCAGGTTCACGCGTGATCTCACCGGAACATGACGGGCATGCCAGCGGCAAGCCGCTCCGATCGCTGGCGATCAGATGCAATGCTTGCGCAGGGTTATAGGTGTTCGGCCTCGGCTTCCGCATTACCCCCCCTTCTCGGGTTTGCGACTCGCAGTGCGACCGTCGCACTGGCGTATCTCCAGAAAGATAACGATTCCAGGTCCGTCTCTCTACTGAGGCAACGCAGAATAACCCCCATAAAGCCGTGTGAGGGTTTGTGGCTAGGTCTCCAAGTCCGAACCGGCGTGTTTTTGATCCCTGCCCTTGCGCAGACGGGTGCCCGCGCGGAGGATTGATTGGTATGTCTATCCGCCACAAGCTCGACGATTCGTTGCCGGAGCGCGAGCCGCTAGTCGGCACAGCGCACGCCCTTGAGGTCGCCCCCGAAACGGCCGCAGCGCTCAAGCTGTGGGTTGTTCTCTCGCGCGCGCAGGCCGCCGTCAGTGCGCACGTGTCGGCCGATGTGGCTCGGCATGGACTCACACTCACCGAGTTCGGCATTCTGGAGGCGCTGTATCACCGCGGCGCCATGTTGCTGGGCGAGGTGCAGCGGCGCATTCTCGTGTCCAGTGGTGGAATCACCTTCCTGGTGGACCGACTCGTGGCCAAGGGGCTTGTAGAGCGGCAGGCGTGCCCATCAGACCGGCGCGCGCGCTACGCCGCGCTTACGGCCCTGGGCGAAGCGCTGATGCAGCGCATTTTCCCGGCACACGCCGCGACGATCGAGCGCGTGGTTGGCGCCCTCGATCCCGAGGAACAGGAAATGGTCGCCGTGCTGCTCAAGCGTCTTGGGCACGGTGCCGCGTCGGCTGATGTGGCAGCTGTGGAGTTCACCAATGCCTGAGCGAAAGGCTCGCCCGTAGGCGCACGGTTCTCGTCAAACACCGCAGCCTCGCTACCCCACATACACCACCTCGCCCTCGGGATCGAGACCCAGCTCCTGCTGCAAGCCGCACACGCCGCAGGTCAACGTGGCGATCCAGATGACGCCGAGTGCATCGCGCAATGATGATGTACTCGGCTTGATTGCCACCTTCCGGTACGAGTACTCACGGCATCCATTGCAGGCATGAGCGCGTGCGATGAGTTCCGCCCGCGCCATCGAAATCGACATTAGCGCTCGCGGGCGTCGTCGTCCGGGCGCGACGCCTCGGAGCCGGCGCCCAGAACCCCGCGCAACGGATCAGGGAAACCCAGCGACGGCGACGGTGCCGGTCGCTTGGGGCGTGGCAGCGGCGCACTGCCGGGCGAGGTGTCGTCGGCTTCGCGAGCGCGCAGCAACTCGCGCAGGCCGCCGAGTGCACCCATTACGCCGCTTGCCTCCACCGGCAGAAACACGGTGGAGCCCTTGCCGGCCGCCAACAGCGGCAGCGCCTCGAGATACTTGAGACCCAGCAGGTAAGTAGACGCCTGACCTGCAGGCAACGCAGCTGTGATGCGCTCAATCGCGATGGCTTCGGCTTCGGCCATGGCCAGTCGCGCTTCGGCCAAACCCTGCGCGCGCAGAATAGACGCCTCGCGCTCGCCCTCGGCTTTGCGCACCTGCGACTCACGCAGCCCCTCGGCTTCGAGTACCGTAGCGCGCTTGCTCGCTTCAGCATTCGTGACGGCAGCACGACGCTCACGTTCGGCGCGCATCTGCAGCTCCATGCTTTGCTGGATGTCGCGCGGCGGCTCAATGCTTTGTAGCTCCACACGCGTCACGTCCACGCCCCAGCCAATGGATGCTTCTTCGATCACGCCGCGCATGCGTCCGTTGATGACGTCGCGGCTGGAGAGCGTGGCGTCGAGCTCCATCTCACCCACAATGTTGCGCAGCGTGGTGCGCGTGAGTGTTTCCAGCGCGTACGGCAGATTGGCCACGGAGTAGGTGGCCTTTTGCGGATCGGCCACACGATAGTACAGCACCGCATCGATATCGATGGTGACGTTGTCCTTCGTGATCACCGGCTGGCTGGGAAAGTTCAGCACCTGCTCCCGCAAGTCGATACGCGCCGTGACCGACTGCACAACGCGTTTGAGGCCGCCGGGATCGTTGTCGAAGAAGCGCACCTCGATGGACCGCGGACGCTCGACAAACGGAATCAGAATATTGAGGCCCGAGCGGGCGATGCGATCAAAGCGGCCGAGCCGCTCAACCACCATGACTTCGGCCTGTCCGATAATTTTGACGGACGAGATGGCAATGGCGAGGAGAATGATGCCAACAATGTAGAGCGCGATCACGACAGGCTCTCCGGAGCAACGGGATATACGTGGGCGGCTATAGCCGCCCTGTCATTGAAGCTAACCGTTTGCCCGGAACGTCAGTTCGCCGATTCTTTACTTCTCCATCCAATCGGCAACGAACACGTTGGTCTCGCCTTCGACCTTGGCATTGCGATTGGACGCCCACATCAGCTTGGTGCCGTCGGGGCTGAACATGGGAAACCCGTCAAACTCGGGATGCGTGGTGATCTGTGTGAGGTTTGACCCGTCCATGTTCACCACGTACAGGTTGAAATCGCGGCTGCGCGGATTGGTGTGATTGGACGAGAAAATGATGCGCTGGCCATCGGGCGTCCAGGTGGGACCGAAGTTGGCACCGCCGAGTGTGGTGATTTGCGTCTGGTTGCCGCCATCGGCGTCCATGACAAACAATTCCACCTTGCTGGGACGAATGATGTTCTCCGCCAGCAAGCGGTTGTACTCGGCTAGTTCCGCCGCGTCTTTGGGATGGTGGGCGCGGTACACGATTTTCGTGCCGTCCGGCGACCACCACGGACCGCCGTCGTATCCGGGCGTATTGGTGAGCCGTTTGACGTTGGTGCCATCCACATTCATGGTGTAAATGTCGAGGTCACCGTCTTTGGTGGACGTGAACACGATCGTTTGGCCGTCGGGCGACAGAATACCTTCGGCCGTGTACACGCCGTAATCGGTGAGGCGCTTGAGGTCGCTGCCGTCGGGGTTGGACGTGTAGATGTCGAACTTGTCGAGCGGCCACACGTAGCCCTGTGATGGGTCCGGACGCGGCGGGCAGGCGGTGTCGGCGTGGTGCGTCGCGGCAAAAAACACCCGACTGTCGTTATTGTAGAAATAGCCGCAAGTGGTCTTGCCGCCGACCGAGATTTTCGTGACGTCGGATCCGTCGGCGCGCATGACGTACTGCTGGTCGCAGGTGCGGCCCTCTCGCGTGCTCTGAAACGTGATGTACTGGCCGTTCGCGCTCCAATACGATTCGGCGTTTTCACCACCAAAGGTCAACTGTCGCACGTTCGACAGGAAGGGCTTTTCGGCCTCTTCCGGTTCGATGGTGACAACCGGTGCGGCGGCCTGCGAGGCATCGGCCACGAGGCTGGCGTCGGCACTGTTGTCGGCCGTGTCGCCACAGGCGATGAGCGTAAGCGCGGCCAGGGCGAAGGCGGCCGGCCGGAGGCAGGCGCGAATTGAGAGGATGGCAGAATCGGTCATGCGGGAGCGTACCGAGACGTCACGCCCGCTGCAATCCGTAGAGAAACGGAGGCGCGGGCGGACGAGACGGTCGCAGCGGGGGAGGCTAGTTGCCTCGACCCCGATTGGTGCTGCTCTGAGGGCGCGCCACATCGGCCTTGGCCGCGATGAACAGTTCGTCCTGTGTGTTGCCCTTGCGCAGCAGCTCCATGGCCTTGCGGAGCTGATTGTCGTCCTTGATGCGACGGCGTGTGGCGAGCGTGTCGCCATAGGCTGTGCGGGCAATGCGCTCTTCGAGGTACCGATCTGCCCAGCGCCGACCGCCTTCCCACACTTCACGGTCAATCTCTACGCCAGCCGTGTCGAGGCGCGCGTAGAGATCGTCCACCCATTCCGTCTTCAACTCAAAGTCGGGCGGAACCTTGCCCTTGAGCTCGAGCGCCATTTCGCCGAGCACGCTGAAAAACTGCCCGGTTTTCGGGAGAAGGACACGCGCCAGGTTCTGCTCGAGGGTGGAAATGGTGTCTGCATCGAGTCGCACATCGGGTGTGATACCGCCTCCACCGTAGACAACGCGACCGCCCACCGACTTGTACTGAGGGCGCTCGTGCACCGACGTGTCGGCGGCGGCGGTGTCGGCAATGGCATCGAGCAGCATCGCGTCACCCTGCTTGCGCTCCTTCTGAATGGAGCGCCCCACCGGCGTGTACCACTTGCCGGTGGTGATCTTGAGCGCGTAGCCGCCGTCGAGCGGATACACCGACTGCACCAGTCCCTTGCCAAACGACGGCGTGCCGATGACCAGCGCGCGGTCGTAATCCTGCAGTGCGCCGGCCACGATTTCGGACGCTGAGGCAGAGCCGCCATTGGTGAGCACCACCAGCGGAATGTCACCGGCAATGGGCTGCGCTTCGGACACAAAACGCTGCATGTCACCGCGCCCACGTACGCTGGCCACTTCCTTGCCCTGCGGCAAGAAGAGGTTGGTGGTGGAAATGGCCTGATCGAGAATGCCGCCCGGATTGCCGCGCACATCGAGAATGATGCCCTTGGCGCCGCGAGCACGGAGCGAGATCACGGCGGCTTCCACGTCTGCGGTGGTGTTTTCGCTGAAGCGCTCAATCGGGATGTACCCCGTACGCTCGTCGAGCATGAGCGTGTACCGAACCGCCGGCACTTTCACCTCGGCGCGCTTGAAGCTCATCTTGATCGGCTCGGTCACTCCGGGGCGTCCGAAGATCACCTGCACATCAGTTTTGGGCAGGCCAAGCAGTTTGTTCTGGACCTGTTGCGTGGTCCAGCCGCGCGCCGGAAAGGTGTCGATCTGCATAATGCGATCGCCTTCCATGACGCCGCCGCGCTCAGCGGGGGTGTCGGGGAAAACCTTGCCCACCGTGACGTACGCGCCGATGGGTGTAATCTCCATGCCCAGACCGGCGTATCGTCCATTGGTGCTGCGTGTGAATTCGGCCATCTGCTCCGGCGAGAACAGCTCGGTGTAGGGATCGCCGAGCTCCTTGACCAGGCCGCGAGCCGCTTTCTCGTAAAGCGCATTGGCGTCGAGCGTGTCGACGTAGCGCATGTGGACGAACGTGAGCACCTGATCGAGCAGCTGAGCGCCGCTGCGGACCTCGCGAGCCTGCAGCGTAAAGCCGCCGACCAGCACAGGAACGAGCAGGAATCCGGCTACCAGGGCAGTTTTGCGAAAGCGGGTCATTCGGCGCCTCGAACAGAGGAAGACAACTCAATCCCCGGGACACTGACGCCCTCCGAGCGGTGGAAAGGAGGGCGTGCGATTCACAGGGGCTCATGTAATAGACGTTGGGACCCCCGCAGTCGTTTCCGGTTCCGGGGTTCCCACGTCCTACGATTCGTCGCGCGGGCGGGTGGAGAGGACGTAATCGACGAACCAACTCCTTTCATACTGCCGAATTCCCACGTCGCGCACCAGTCCGGCCGACAACAACATCTCATGGGCGGGCTGTAAGACGCGCTGCAGATGCGACGGATAGCGCTGGCTGAGGGGGAGTTGTTCAGCCAGCCGCTCCAACGGCACACGCCATGACAAACGGCCCTCGGCGCGCGCGACTTCGAGCAGGCGGTAAAGCCGCCGCGCGACCGGCGAAGACAGCGCGTGATAGCGCGTGACGTTGAGCGAGACAACGTGTCGCGACAGGAGATTGGCCCGGAGCGTTGGCGAGAGCACCACGCGTGCGTCGCCGGGCTCACCACTGGCCAGATTGGCAAACAGGTTCATCTGTTCGCGTTCGGCCGCGCGCCGTCGTTGCACGGCCACTGAGGAGAGCAACGTGAAGGAGAGTTCCGGACTCGCACCGGACGAGGCAACGAAATAGGCGCCAGACGACTCCAGCACTGTGCGCTCCAGGCGTGTCAGCGCTCCGCGCAGCTGCTCATAGGTGCGCCCATCGGCTCGGCGTCCCATGGAGCGCAGGAAGGCGTGCAGCGTAAACGATACCGCTCCGTCGGGAGGCGTGTCGGCTTCCTGCCACCGATGCAAAATCTCCACGTAGACGTCCTGATCGAACGTGCCGGGGAGGCGATCATCGGGGGCGGCAATGACGCGCCAGCGCCCGCCGTTGTCGGCGGTGAACGCAATGGGCGAGTCATCGGCTGAGTCACTCAGCCGAAATAGTGGCAGGGCTTCGAGAGAGCGATCCAGCAACACTCCCCGCACAGCCGGGCGCCGACGTACGGCGAGGGTCATGCCGGAAGTTTGCTCGCGCAGTGCGGTGAACGCCAGAGCCATTCGCGAAACGGAGCAACATCGGCACCACGCGGTGAGGCACGGGGGACGGGCGACGTGACGGGGCGGGCTTGGCTACATGGGCTTGAATACCATGAACCACACCGCCCCCACGAGCGGCACGGTGGCAATGATACCCCACACGAGCCAGCGCTTGGCATCGAGCCGATAGGCGGCGGAAATCTCGCCGCTGTGCGCGAACTCGCGCGCTGCCCGCGCCTGCCGCATCTGAATGGGAATGAGAATCGCCGCCCACATGATACCCGAGAGGGCGAAGAGCAGTTGTCCCCAGACTAGCCAGCTGGCGCCGAAAGGATTCATCCGTCCGACATACGTCGCGCCGTACCCGCCCACGACGATGAGCACGATACCACCGCCTGTGAGCGACCAATCGGTGATCGTCACGAGTCGCTGTCCAAAGGCCACGACGCGCGCGTCGTTCGTACGGTCGGCAAAAACCTTCCAGACGGCCGTGACAGTCACGTTGCCCACAAGGATGATGGCGCCGAGTACGTGCAGGAACTTGAAAGTAGAGTACAGCACGGGGGCAGAGTGGTGAGGCGCGCGGGCGAACTGGTGATTTATCGCGGTGCGCCGGAAAATGGCAGCGCTTGCGTTGGAGTCTACGCCAACTCCAACACCTGTCCGCTCACGTTGCGCGCGGCGTGACTGCACAGAAACAGCAGCACGTCGCCCACCGACTGGCGGTCAACGTAGCTGTCCTTGTCGCCCATGTCGTCGATGTTCTGTGCGGTGCGAATGGCGACCGGCGCGATTGCGTTGGCGCGTACGCCGTGTTTCGCTTCGTCGCTGGCGACACTGCGCATCAGTGTGAGCACCGCGCTCTTGGCGCTGGCGTAGGCCGCCAGTCCACCGGGCTTGCCACCGGGCAGCGATGCGGTGGAGCCAAAGTAGGCTATCGATCCCCGGCCCAGGCGCAGCGCCGGCAAAAAGGCACGTGTGGCGCAATACGCGGTGTCGGCACTGATGGTGAACATTTTTCGCCAGCCGTCCGGATCGCTTTCATCCAGCGGACCGGTGCTGCCAAATCCACCGGCGGCGTTAATGAGCACCTGCACGGCGCCATACGCTCGTGGATGCGCCGCCTGCACGTCGGCCGCGAGTTGGCGCGCGACGCTGGCGTTACTCAGATCACCGGCATGCGCCGTGGCCACAAATCCTGCGGCGCGCAGCTCATCGGCCCGCGCATGCACTTCATCTTCGTTGAGGTCCAGCAAGGCCACCGCCGCGCCTCGTTCGGCAAACATGCGCGCGATCGTTTCACCAGCCTGGCCTGGGCGGCCAACGCCGGTGATGACAACGAGTTCGTACGGATTGTCGGGCACAGCAAGCTCCTGGTTCGAACGGTGTCAGCGATGTGTGCCATGCAGTTCAGCCAACGCGTCACGCACGGCCGCCAGACAGACGCGCAGTCCCTCCGTGGTGTGATCACCCATGTGACCAATGCGGAACGCGGTTGACTTGAGCTTTCCGTAACCACCGCCAATCACAAACCCACGATCGGCCACGGCGCGCACTACATGTTCGCCGCGAATGTGCAGCGGTAACGCTACGCACGTGACGGTAGGTGAGCGCTCTCCCTCGAGCGCCTGAATGCACAGCGGCAGGTCCAGCTGCTCCCGTGTGTCATGCACCCATTGCTGCATGGTGCGCGCCATTTCGTGATGACGCTGCCAGCGATGGGTCATTGTTTCGGCCGCAATGTCCTGCAGCTGGCGCGCCGCCGCGTACAACAACGACGTGGCCGGCGTATTCGGTGTTTGGTTGCGATGCACATAGTGCTCGAACTCCAAGACATCAAAATATCGGCCACGATCAGCCGCGTCTGCGACCGTGGCGAGATAGCGTTCGCTGGCCACGCCAAACGCGAGGCCTGGCGGCAATGCCAACGCCTTTTGCGATCCGGTGAAAACAAAGTCGAGTCCCCACGCGTCGGTTTCGACCGGGGCGCCGGCCAGTCCGGTGACAGAATCCACCAGTGACAGCGCGCCGTAGCGTGCACACAGCGCCGCGAACTCCGGAAGCGCCGTGAGCGCGCCGGTGCTGGTTTCCGAATGCACCACGCTCACGGCCGCAAACTGTGTCTCGCTGAGCGCCTGTTCCACGCGATCGAGCGACACCACGCTTCCCCACGGCGCCTCAAGCACGGTGACGTCGCGCCCGACCGATCGCGCCACATCGGCAAACCGTTCCGCAAACGCGCCATTCACCAACGACAAAATCGGTCCGCGTTTTGCGCAGCGCACGGCGGCTTCCATGAGGCCCGTTGCCGACGAGGTGGACACGTACACCGGACGCTTGGTGCGAAACACCGGCCGCAGTCCGTGCTGCACGGCGGCGAAGAGCGATTCAAACTCGGCTCCGCGGTGAGGCAGCATGGGTCCCGATTGCGCGGCCAGCACCTCGGCACGCACATCGGTGGGACCGGGGAGAAAGAAATGTCCGAACGCCATATTCAGCGGGGCAGCAGCATGGGTACAAGATCGTGTATCGAGTGGGCTTCGGCATGCGCGACCGCGACCACCGCTGGACGCCGCACGACACCGGTGAAGGCAATAAAATGCGCCACGTCGCGAACCGCTGCATCGGTGGACCCGTCACCTACAAACGCCACCGGCGTTGGCAGCTGCCCGTAATGGATGAGCGCCTCCAGCACCTGCAGCTTGCCGTACTGCGTGGTGAGTGGCTGATTCGGTTCTACATCGGTCAGATCACGGCGCAGTGACACGGCGAACACGCGCTCATGCGGCAACTGCAGCTCGCTCGCCAACGGCAGCAACGCATCACGAATGCCGCCACTCATAACCGCTGTGTGCACACCCGCGCGATGCAACGCCTTGAACAGCTCGCGAACGCCCGGCACGATGTGCGCGAGATAGACAGCGGCAAGTTCGTCCAACTCGGCGCGAGAAGGGCGAATGAGGGCGATCCGCGCCGAATACACGTCTTCAATGGGCAGTTCGCCGTTCATGGCGCGGTCGGTCATGGCCGCAACTTCTGCCGCAACGTCGGGCGCGCGGCGTTGAGCAAGCCAGTCAATGCCCTCAAGCGCCGACAAGGTGGAGTCGGCATCGAAGACCACGCTCGCAAATGGTCGCGAAGCGGAGGTGTTCACCGCGTGATGTCCGGGCGACAGGCGGGAAATGTAACGCGCTGTTTGCGAACCGGTGTTGCCGAATCAGAGCACATTGCCCGGAGCCATGAGCCCGTGCGGATCGAGTGCGTGCTTGAGCGATTGCATTACGGCACGCTGCTGGTGGGACATCTGCAGCCCCAGCCACTTACGCTTGAGTTTGCCAATCCCGTGCTCGGCGGCAACTGTGCCACCCATCGCGACCACGCGGGTGAGAGTGTCAAAGAGAACGCGGTCGAGTTGCGAGAGTTCATCGGCGTTGCGCGCGATGAAGTTCTGATGTGGATGACCATTGCCAGCGTGACCGTACGTCACCGACCGCTCGATACCTGCAGCGTCAGCGAACGCGTGGGCCATGTTGAGCGCGTCGTGCAGGAGACGATACGGTACGGCCCAGTCGGTGGACACCTTGCGTCCGCCCTGTGCCCGATACGCGGCGCCGCGTGCATTCATGACACTCGGCACGGCGTGTCGCAACCGTCGAGCGTCGGCCAGCGCTGATGCGCCGTCGTACACTCTGATGTCGCTCACCAGCGCGTGATGTGCTTCGGCCAACGCCAGCCAGCCGTCGAGCGCTGCGTCGGTATCGTGACCGCGGTGTCCCGCATCTTCGGTGTACACAATCGCGGCCACATCGGGACTCCACGCGGCGTACGCATCACTCTCACGAACGATTGCGACAGCGCGCGGGTCAAAGAACTCCAGACAACGCGGCGCAATGGCCGATCGTGCATCGTTGTCATGCCCGAGCATGTGCAGTGATTCGTGGCCGCCGGTGGCGGTCTCGCGTGCCGCGACGATAAACGCCAACGCCTGCGCTTCGCTCGCAAAGGGTACGGCCAGACCGATCACCTGTTCGGGCAATGAGACCAACCGCAACTCGGCCTCAACCACCACGCCCAGTGTACCCTCACTGCCTACAAACCAGTCCACCGGATCGTGCGCAATCGGATAGCCCACGGTGTTCTTTTCCATGGTCGGGCGGCGTAGCTCGAGCCTTTCTCCACTGGCCAGCAGTACGGTGAGCGCATTCACATGAGCGCGCGTGGCACCATAGCGAAACGAACGCGCACCACTGGCGTTGCAGGCAATCGCACCGCCGATGGTACTCTCTTCTTCACTCGTGGGATCTGGCGCGAACAACAACCCCACGGCTTCCGCCGCGCGCCGCACGTCGGCCACGCGCGCACCGGCCTGTACACGCAGCGAACGATGCACCAGGTCAATCTCACCAATGTGCGATAGTGCAGCCAGCGACAACAAAACACCCTGATCAGTGATCGACGCACCCGTTGTACTTGATTGCAAGCCGGCCGGTGTGACAGCGGTGCGCGTGGCGTTTGCACTGGCCAGAATGCTTGCGACCTCAGCAATCGACTGCGGCCGCGCAACGGACTCTGGTACCATCTCCAACCCCGACCAATCGCGAGCGAAGGCTCCGCGAACCGCGAGGTCAGTGGTGACCGCGGCATGCGGCTGTGCGGGAGGTGCGGCGTTTGTCACGGTCAGCTATCGCGCAGCTGAATGATGGACGCCGAACGCACATCGGGAAGTGCCATCAACGCCGCACGTGTGTCGTCGTCAACGACACCGTCCACCGTAATCGCCGCCAATGCATCCCCCCCCTGCGCCAGCCGTGCCTGATGGTACTCCGCAATGTTGACCTGTGATTCGCCCAGAACCGTTCCAACCCGTCCAATGACACCCGGCACGTCATGGTTGGTGAGGACGATGAGTGTTTGTCTGGGGTTCACGTCTACGTGGAACGCACCAATTCGCGTGAGGCGAACCGCGTCGGCCGTTGCCACACCGGCCACGGTCAGTTGCTGCATGCCTCCACCAATGGTCACTTCAATGGCACGCAGATTCCCGAGTTCACTGGATACGCCGACGGACAGCGCAATGCCACGCGCATCGGCCAGTGTATGCGCATTGATCAGATTCAGCCGATCGTTTTCAAGCACACTTTCCATGGCGCCAACGGCTGCCGAGGAGAGCAACGCACTGCTCCCGCCGGCCAGCGCGGGACCACAACGCACCGTGAGCTGATTGATGGCACGCGCGCCCTGATCTGCCAGCAGCGCGCGGGCGACGGCGGCGCAGCGTCTGGCGAGCAACATGGCGGGCTGCAGATCGGTCCAGTCGCCCGCTGCTCCGGCCACGTTGATGGACCGTGACAGGTCCTGTCGCAACAACGCATCGCGCACGCCAATGCACACGTCCTTGGCCACGTTGCGCTGCGCTTCTACGGAGTTGGCGCCGAGATGTGGGGTGAGCAGGATGCGTGGTGCGGTGCGCAGCGGATGATCGACGGCCAGCGGTTCGGCGGTGTACACGTCGAGTATGGCCCCGCGCAGCTGATCGGCGTGCAGTGCCGCCACCAATGCCTCTTCATCGACAATGCCGCCGCGCGCCATGTTCACAATCACCGTGCGCGGCTGCAGACGATCGATTTCGCGTCGGCCAATCATGCCACGCGTGTCAGACGTGAGCGGCGTGTGCACCGTGATGATGTTGGCCTCACCCAGCAGATCGTCGAGTGTCAGGCAACGCTGCACGCGCAGCGTGGTGAATCGCTCGTCACTGACAAACGGATCGTAGGCGACCACCGGCATGCCAAACGCATGCGCACGCAGCGCGACTTCGCTGCCGATGCGACCCAAGCCAACGATGCCGATTGTTTTGCCCTTGAGCTCGCGACCCAGCAGATCACCGCGCTCCCACTTTCCGGCCGCCATTCCTGTCGCGGCACGTGGAATCTGTCGCAGCAAACCGATCAGCGCGCCAAACACCAACTCGGCGACGGCCACCGTGTTGCCGGCCGGCGCATTGATGACCGCGATGCCGAGCGCCGTCGCGACGTCTACAGCGATATTGTCTACGCCAACGCCCGCTCGTCCAACAACGCGCAACCGGGGCGCACGCTCGAGTAGCTCGCGGGTGATGCGCGTGGCGCTGCGGCCCACGATGGCGTCGTAGTCGCCGATGCGCTCGTACAACTCGGCGACGGGCAACGTGGGCACCTCATCAACCTGCAACGAGGGTTCGGCAACAAGTAATGCGACGCCTTCCGCGTCGATGTCGTCAGTGACCAGGACGCGGTGCATAGGCTCTCAGCAAAATGTCAGTCGGATAATTCGGCGCGGCCCACGGCGCCACGCACAGCCTCACGCATTGCCAGCAACACACTTTCGCGCGCGGCGGGCGAGTCTTCACGTACATGGATTTCCACGCCATCGCTGATGGGCAAACGGCGCCACGTCGCGGGGCCGTCGTTGTTGGCGATTCCAGCGCTGCCGTTGAGCAACAGCGCGGGCGATAACGATTGCGCCACGCGTCGTTCGAGCGCGTCACCCGTGACCTCCCGCATTTCTGCCTTGATGGATTCAAGCGTTTGTCCCTCACGCTGGCGAATCTTAATGGCAAGCAGTTGCAGAAGATGCCGATACCCATACGTGGCCGCAGTGCCCGCGCCTTCCGGTCGATCGAGCAGTCCGTTGGCAACGTAGAATCGCACCGCGCGTGCGCTCGGCATCGCACGGGCCGAAGCATTCGTGGGACGCATGCCCGCAGCGTCAACAAGTGCCGACGCATGAGCCGCCAAACCGCGCGCGTTCCACGGAGCGTGGCGAGAGTGGGCGCGTAGTAGCGAGACCGGTGAATCAGCAGCCATGGATCGAGAAGTTAAAAAGGAAAGAGAACGAGGCCGTGTACGTACCCCGACTATTTTGTGAACGCACACGGAATGGGATTGGATCCCGCCACTGTCGCAGCAGATACCGGCCAGTGTTTTAAACAAAAATTCGCCGCCGACGCATTGCGCTGGCTGCTGGTTTGTCCCATCGTCGACTAATGCTGCTTGAGGCGCGAAAGCTCCCCTTGGCGGAGCGCGCAGCGGCGCGCTACTTCCGATTTCTGCTGCGCCGTGCGTTTGCCCGGGTGTGGCTTGGGGGCGTCCCATTTCCGGACGGCCCGGCTCCCAGCATTGCGTTTCTCAACCACAGCGCCTGGTGGGATCCGATTCTGACGCTCTTTCTCTCGCGGCGTGTGCTCAAGCGCGAGGCCTACGGGCTTTTTCGCGGCGAGGAACTCAAGCGGTACCCGTTTTTCCGACGACTGGGGTGCTTTGGCATTACTACAGAACGCCTGGAAGACCTGCGCGCACTGCCTGCCTACGCGAGCAAGCTGCTCAACGGCGGTCCATCGCGAACGCTGTGGGTGCTGCCGCAAGGAGAACTCCTGCCGGCGCACATGCCGCTGGCTTTCCCCTCGTTGATGGCTCGCTTTGCGCGCGTCATGCCGGAAGTGCCGCTGGTTCCGGTGGCCGTTCGATACGAGTTTCGGCTGGATCAGCGGGCCGAGTGTTTTGTGCGTGTGGGGGAGCCGCTGTACGCCCTGCCCAACGAGACGCCTTCCGCTCTCACCCGTCGGCTCGAGCAACGGCTCAGGCATGAGCTGACGCTGCTGGATGCGGAGCTGGCCCAACCGGGCGTCCGGAACTTCCGGCTGGTGCTGGAAGGACTGGGATCGCTGAGCGCGCTCTACGATCACACATTTGGCCGACTGCAGTACTTGCGGAGAAACGCTTGATCCGAGCATGAAGGTGCCCTTCCGCCGAATGCTTCGCGCACCAGAAGTTGCCAGGCCGCCCACGTGACACTCCCCAGTATCACCACCACCCCGTGGAACAGACCTGACAACGACCTCCGGTGCCGAGACCCCTCGGCGGAACCTCACCTGCGGCTTCCACACGCATACATCTCAGCTAATGTGCGACAATCCTTGGCCACCGGTCGCCTGGATAGCGCCGAAGGCCGTCCCGACTCCAGCCTCGTTCGCCAAGGTGGCGATCGTGTGAAGGTCGGCGGGCTTCTCAAGAAAATGCAACGCGCCAAGGCGGCTGGACGCCTGTCGGTTAGAGTCGTCTGGGTAGGCCGTGAGCACCAACACTGTTGCTCCGTCGCACACCATTCCGGCCATGGCCATGACCTGAAGACCACCATCGCGCTTCCCGCCAAGCCGCAAATCCGTAACGATAAAATCAAAGGACTGCGTCTTGAGAACGTCGAGGGCCTCGGGCAACGACTCGACGGCGGTGAGATGGTTACCCTCAACGTCGAACAGTTCTACCAGAATGTCCCGAATCGACTGTTCATCTTCAACGATTAAAACGCGTTTTACTTCTAGAGTGGACATGAAACGATCAGTTGCGAGAACCGCGCCATGATCCAAAAATCTCTCGCCACGCGTTGCGCAGCAACGACTTAGAAGCGCATCGCATCACAGAGCTGTTGTGTTGAGCGACCCGGTTTCGGTCGGTAGGCCTCACCGTTGTCCGAAATCCGGACACCGGTTTTCGTACAGCGAGCTAAGGTGCAACGTTGAGGCGCTTCAGCTTCTCGTTCAACGTGGATCGGGCAATGCCAAGCCGAACCGCCGCTTGGGTCCGGTTCCCGTCGCACTCACGGATCGCTGCTTCAATCGCTTGCCGTTCGGCTTGCACGAGCGTGCGCACCTCACCGGGCGCGTCGAGTGGGGTGGGTTCGACGGTGGCGGTCAACCCCAAGTGGCCGGGCTGGATGGGCGCGCCATCGGAGAGAATGCTGGCGCGCCAAAGGGTATTGCGGAGCTCGCGGATGTTGCCTGGCCATTGGTAGGCGAGCAGTGCGCTGCGCGCCGCGTTGCTGAGCGTGGCTCCGCGTGGCAGCAGCGCGTTAGCGAGCGCGTTGATTTCGCTGCGTCGGTCACGCAGCGGAGGTAGCAGAATGGTCAGGACCTGCAATCGGTAGTAGAGATCGGCGCGGAATCGCTTGTCCTCAACCGCCTCGGCCAACGGCTCATTGGTGGCAACCACCAGTCGAGCCGAGCTGCGGAGCGGCGTGGTGCCCCCCAGCCTGCGAAACGAGTGCTCCTCAATGACCTTGAGCAGTTTGGGTTGCACTTCAGATGGCATTTCGGCGATTTCGTCAAGGAACACAGTGCCCTCGCCGGCCACCTCCAGAAGCCCGCGTTTGGCCACGCGTGCATCGGTGAAGGCACCTCGTTCGTGCCCGAACAGCTCGCTTTCAAAAAACGTGCTGGTGAGCGACGCGCAGTTGATTTCCACGAAGGGAGCGTTGCGTCGACTGGAGCGATCGTGAATCTGGCGGGCGACATAGCCTTTGCCGGTGCCCGTTTCGCCTTGGAGCAGGACTGGGGCGTCGGGATTGCGGGCGGCCAGCTCGACGAGCTGTTCAAACGTCCGGGGCAGGCTAGCGTTCGCTGCCGAACGATCGGAGATATCGCCGCTCCTATCGCGTGCGCGAAGCAGTGCGAGTTCCTGGCGCAATCGGCCCCGCTCGGAGGCGCGTGTAACGGCGGCCGCCAACGCCTCAAGGTCCACCGGCTTTTCCAACACGTCTACCGCACCGCGCTGCATGGCGGCCACTGTGGTCGGTACATCAGCAAAACCTGACAACACAATAACGCCAACATCGGCATCGTCAGCGCGCAGTGCGTCGAGCAACAGCAAACCACTGGCGTCCGGAAGCCGCAGGTCCAGCAGCACGACATCGGGGGCGTGTTCAGCGGCCATGGAGCGGGCCTGCGAGGCGGTACCGGCTCCTCGTGCGGTGTAGCCGAACGTTTCAAAGAACTCTACCAGCGTGTCCCGCACGGTATCGTCATCGTCCACGACCAGCACGGACAGCGTCACGCCGCCGCCGTAGACGGTAGCGCCAGCGTCACGGTTGTTCCCTGCTCGGGGGTGGAATCGATCATGATCGAACCGCCGTGTTCGTCCATGATGCGCTGACACAGTGCCAGTCCGATGCCTGTTCCGCCCGGCTTGGTGCTGAAAAAGAACTCGAACACGTGTGGTAGCACCTCCGACGGTATGGCAGCGCCCCCGTTGGTCAGGCGTGTGCGCCAACTCCCGTTCGGCAGCAGGTGGGAGCTCAGCGATAGTTCGCTGCCGGACGGTGCAGCGTCAACAGCGTTGACGAGGATGTTCAAATACACCTGTTTGAGCTGCTCCACATCGATCAAACAGCGAACCGGGCGCGCAAGCCGCACTCGGCGCAGCGACACGCCGGCTACACTGAGTCGCTCGCGTTCGAGCTCCAGCACGTCGTCCCACAAGGCCTCTGGATCACCGGGCGCGAGATGGGCAGCGGAAGGTCGGCCAAAGTCCAACAGCGACGTGACCATCTTGTTGAGCCGATCGACCTCTCGCAGAATGCGTCCCACATTCTTTTCGACCACCGGATCCTCGCGCGCCCGGAAGCGCAGCAGTTGCGCAGCGGACGAAATGCCGAAGAGCGGATTGCGCAGCTCGTGGGCCACGCCGGCCGCCACTTCGCCAATCGCTTCGAGCCGGCGTTTGTGCTCAACGCGCCGGACCAGCCAGGCACGCTCAATCGCGACGGCGGTTTGAGCGGCAATCACCGAAAACACCCGTTCAGCCTCATCCAGCTGCTGCGCCGATTCAAGCGACTCAGTGGCCAGCGTGATCGCGCCGAGCACGCCTTCGGCGCTCGTAAGTGGAACGGTGATCTCGAGGTGCCCCTCGGTTTCCTGCAGCACCACGCGACCGTTGGCCAACGCTTCGAGCCATGAGGGCATGAGCCGGGATTCCAGCGCTGCAGCCGGTCCGGCCTTCTGAAATCCCCACCGATGGGCAATGCGAATGGCCGCAGTCTCGTCGTCGGCTACCGCGATTACCACCCCGGTACTCGGCACCGCCCGTCGGACCTGCCGAGACACCTCTTCATACACGCGCCCAACATCGATCGCGTGCGACAGTGCGATGCCCGTTTCGATGAGCGCTTCGCGTGAGCGGTGGCTGGCCGAAATGTCGACGGTGGAGAGCACGTACCCGTCAACACCCTCAGGTCCGCGCAGCGCTGAGACGTGCATGAGGAAAATCCGCTCCTCCGTGGGGGAGGAGCAGGGGAACTCCCACCGGACCATCGGGGCGCGTTCCTCGCGCAGCAGCGTCATGGCACGCTGGATCTGCTCGCGGTAGGCCTCATCGGCCATGGCGGCGAAAATCGACGTCCCGATCATGCTGGATTCCGACGCCAACTGTGCGGCGCCGTTGTTTTCCGCATACTGCGACCAGGAGCGATTGGCCGCAGTAATCCGCCCCTCGAGATCAATGGAGTAGATCGTGAGCGGCAGGGCATCGAGCACACGTCGGGAGAGCGACGTGTCATGGACGGTGGCGGCGGCGATATCGTGCGGCGTCATGCTTCAAAGTACCTCGCCCGGCGGTGCGAAGTTGCGCCGCCGGGCGAGATTGTCCGATTGCCGTGAAACCAACTCAACGTCGCTTGGACCGTGCGGCTTTCTTTGGTGGCGCTGCTTTGGTGGCTGGTTTTTTGGTTGGGGCACTCTTGCGTGCCGCTTTTACGGGTGCCGGTTTTCTGGCCGGTGCCTTTGGCGCGGCTGTTGAGCTAGCCTTCTTCGCGGCTGGCTTTGACGCGGCGCCAGCCGACTTCCTGGAGGCTGTTTTTCCGGTTGCGCCCTTGCTGGCGGCCGCCTTTTTCAGTGGAGCAGATTTCTTCGCCGCCGGCTTGGCGGGTTTAGCGGGTTTAGCGGGTTTGGCGGCCTTGGCGGGCAGCTTTGCAGGGGTTGGCTTCGCCGACTTGCCCGCGCGCTTGCCTGGTGGGGCGGACTTGGATGGAGGCTGCTTGACTGAGGCGTTCGGCGCTTTGGCCGGCGCTAGGGCGGCGGCTTTTGCTGGCGCTTTGGCTGGCGTTTTAGCTGGCACCTTGGCCGGCGCGTTGGCCGGCGCGTTGGCCGGCGCGTTGGCCGGCGCCTTAGCCGGCGCCTTCACCGGCGCTGTCACCGGCGCTGTCACCGGCGCTGTCACCGGCGCTGTCACCGGCTTGGGCGCGGGCACGACGGCAGCCTTGGCGGCCTTGGGGGCCTTGGGGGCCTTGGGGGCCTTAGCAGCCTTGGTCGGCTTGCGAGGTGGCGGTGGCGGCTCGTCGCCGTCATCCGCGCCCTCATCGCCCAAATCATCATCGGCGCCCTCATCGTCGCCCTCGTCGTCATCGAGGTCATCGGTGTCATCGGAATCATCGCTGTCGTCAACGCCCAGCCCGTCTTCGTCATCGTCGGACTCATCGGTAACGATCAGCGGCGGTGCGGTTTTGGCGCGTCCAGGCGGACGCCCACGACGGGCCGGCGGGCGGCCGAAAATGTCTTCCTCCTCCTCGACATCCTCTTCGTCGTCTTCTTCTTCCTTGACGCCGTAGTCCTCGTCTTCGTCGTCATCGTTGTCTTCCGCGCTGTCCCAGAGGCCGTTTCCGTCCTCGTCGTCGGGAATGCGATAACTGTCCTCCTCCTCGTCGTCATCGTATCCACGACCAAAGGCGAACACCTCGTCTTGCGGGTGATCACTGTCGAGAAACCTGAATCCCTCACCAACCTCATTACTGCGCGGCATGACCGCCTCCTCTCGGGTTACGTCGGAACGAGCGAGCAAAATACATCACCCCTATTACTCGAACCAAAACGTGGAGTCAAGCGATCTGACGATATTCGAGTGCAACGGCCTCCACGAGCGCATCGTAAACGCCGGGTTCCAGGAGGCAATCGCGCTGGGTGGCGAGGTAGGCCAGCGCCGCCTGCGCGGTCATGGGCTCGCGGTAGGCGCGCTTGGAGGTGAGGGCGTCAAACGCATCAGCCGCCGTCAGGACGCGCCCGCCCCACGAGATGTTTGTGCCGGCAACCCCACGGGGATATCCCGAGCCGTCCCAGTGTTCGTGGTGGTCCCGGATGTAGTCAATGGCCCCGCCCAACTGCTCCAGCGGCGCCAAAATCTCGAGTCCCAGCTGGACGTGCGATTGCACATGCGCAAACTCGGAATCGGTGAGTGGTCCGGGTTTGTGCAACACGGCTTCGCGCAATCCGATTTTACCAATGTCGTGCAGGCGTCCAGCGGTACGCACCAAGTCCACCTCGACGCCAGGCATGCCCATCACCTGTGCCACTCGGCGCGCCAGTTTGGCCACCCGCTCGGAGTGCCCGCGCAGATACAGGTCCTTGGCTTCCATGGCGTTAACCAGCGTGTGCGCCACGTTCAGCGTGAGCGCTCGCAGTGCCGCCTGCTCACGGAGCAAGTCGGCCGTGCGCGCTGCGACCTCTTCGCGAATCAAACGCTCCACGTGTTTGCGGCGAAGCGAATGGGCGCGGCGTCCCAGCGCTGCCTCCACGGCCGCTTGCAGCGTCGACAGCTCCACGGGCTTGATGAGGTAGTCGCCGGCGCCGGCGGTGAGCGCGTCGGTGGCCGACTGAGCATCGCTCATCGCGGTGAGCATTACGACGGCCAGATCGGGGTCGATCTTCAGAGCTTGCGGCACGATTTCCAGCCCCGTCATGCCGGGCATTCGCAAATCGCACAACATGACCGCCGCACGCTCACGGCGCAGCGATTCGAGTGCCGCCGATCCTGAGTCGACCGAGTTGACCTCGTAGCCACGCGACGCCAGAAAGCGCGCCAGCGCCAGGCGGATGGTCGCTTCGTCATCCACGATTAGCACGCGCCGCAGCGATTCTTCCTGCGCGGCCACGTCGGCTTCGGCATGAATCCGGTCAAACGGATCCGACATGACAATCGGCTGGACTGCTGTGGGCGTTCTCATGCGCGTCCAGCCCAACCAGCCGGCAGATTGAGCGTGAACATGGTGCCCACGTTCGCCGTTGATTGCACCTCGAGAGTCCCGTTGTGCGCCTGGGCGATGCCGTAACTCACACTCAACCCCAACCCTGTGCCCAAGCCCGGTGGCTTGGTGGTGAAGAATGGTTCAAAGAGACGCTGCTGCACGGCTGGCTCCATGCCGTGCCCCGTGTCTTGCACACTAATCAGTACGCGATCCAGGTCGCCGCGTGTACGGAGTGCGAGGTGACGGTGCGGGCGACCTTCCATGGCGTGTTCAGCGTTGGTCATGAGATTCAGAATCACTTGCTGCAGGCGCTGCTCATCACCTTGCACGGTTGGGCACGATTCGTCGAGGTGCAAACTCACCTCGATCTCACTGCTTCGCAACACGTAGGCACGCAAACGCAGCGTTTGTTCGAGCAGCGCATTCACGTCAACCAAACCGCGCGCCGCGTCGCTTTTTCGCGCGAACAGCAACAAATCGCGAATCACCTGGGTGGCGCGGTCGCTCTCCCGCTTGATGAGCTGCACCGACTCGCGCTGCTCATCGTTGAGCTCGTCTTCCAGCAACAGCTCGGCGAATGCGGATATGCCGGTGAGCGGATTGTTGATTTCGTGCGCGACGCCGGCCACCAGCTCACCCAACGCGACCATCTTTTCAGAATGACGGAGTTGTTCGGCCACCGCGCGATCGAGGGTGACATCGCGAACGGAGATCACGGCGCCGTGCGACACGTCGGCCTCGGATCGCAGCGCGCTCTCGGTGACTGCAGCGGCGAACTCGGTACCGTCACGCCGACGATGGCGATGTTCAGAAATTCCAGTTCCCAACTTCACGGATGCAACCAGATCGCCGAACGGTTTGCCCAGCAACTCTTCGGTGGTCCAACCATACTCGCGCGAGGCGGCGGGATTGGCGTACCGAATGTGTTCACCATCAAGAATGAAGACCGGATGGTCGAGCGTCGTGAGCGCCGTTGCCAACGAGCGCTCGCGTTCGCGTGCGAGACGTTCTTCTTCGTCGAGCAGCACGGCATCGATCGCCAGCGCAACGGAGGCGGCCAGCTGTTCGAGCGTGGCCCGATCCACCGGTGACAGTGCCGACTCAGCGGGTGATGAAACCAGCAGTGCCCCAAGGACGCGATCTCGCGCCATGAGTGGCAGGACGAGTGCACGTTCGTTGGGGACACGATCGCGGAGCTCGGGTGGTGCTTCGTCGCTGAGATTCGCGAACTCAAAGGGTGCGCCGTCAGGAGACAGGTTGAGCAGGCAGCGAGTGCCGGCTGGTCGGTGCCCGATCAGACTGACCAAGGAGCCCACAGCGGCCACGTACTCGACGCGCCCGTCGCGCGCGCGGGCGACGCCGAGGGCCTTACCCGACGACGGCGCAATGGTGTGGAGAATGGTGAGGATGGCGCGTGAGGCACTGGCCACTCCACCGCTCTCGAGTGTGGCGCGGGCGATCTGCGCTGACGCTTCGGCGCGTTGGCGCTCCGTCTCCTGGGCACCAAAGAGTTGCGCGGTTTCATACGCCTGCATGGCGTGCCGGGCGAGAACGGCCACCAAGTCTGCATCGTGCGCGTCAAACCCTGCGGAGCTGTTGGTGCGCAGTCGAAGCATGCGGGAGGGCTGACCATCGGTGTGCATTGGGATGTTGAGCACATCGCAATCGGCGTCGCTGCGCGCAACGGCAGTACCCGGTTGGTGTTTGCGCAGCAGCTGCAGCGTGCCATCGGTGGCGTGCTCGAGCAGTTCGTACGATGTGGCCTCGATCACCATGGCGAGCGATTGGAGAACGGCATCTGGCAGTCGCGCCACATCAACGATTCCGGCCATGTGCTGCTGTGCTTCTGCCAGCTTGGCGAGTCGACGGGCCCGCACGTTCAGATCGTTCACGTAACGCGCATTGCGAAGTGCCAGCGCGACCTGCGATGCGAACGCTTCGAGAAACACGTGCTCCGTCTCATCGTTGACGTGCGCCGCAAGAAAGCGAATCGACATCAGGCCGCGTACGCGTCCGGAAATCCGCAGGGGCATGAGCGCCAGGCCGGCAATGCCCGCTTGACGCAAGGACTCCAAAAGTTCGCGTTCTGTGGTTGACGCGACGTTTATGTCGTGCACAAACTTGGGCACGCCCTCCAGCACGACGCTGGCCATGCGTGTCCGCCAGAACTGCGTGGACGCGAGCTCCGGATTTACCGAACCGATGCCGGTTTGAAACACGAGCGACGCGAACCGATGTTGTATATCGACGTCGTAAATGCTGAAGCCGGCCGCGCCGAGCAACTCGCGCACGATGTCACCGATCTGTGCGTACACGGCGTCCGGGGCGCCCACGCCGGCCAACGCTTCGGCCGTGCGTACAAGCACCGCGTTTCGGCGGGCCGAGGTAGCCGCATCGTGCGCCTGCCGTTGCGCGTCGAGCGCGGCGGATTCGGCACGCTGCACCAACGCGCTGTCGCGTAAGGCAATAGCACTGAAATCGGCCAGTTGCTGCAGAAACGCGGCGTCGTCATCACTGAAGCCGGTTGGCTGGTTTGAGTTCACCACCACCAGCAATCCGTCCACGTGGTCGTTCACGACAATCGGTGCCACGGCGACGTGACGCAGCTGCATGGCGTCACGAAAGCGCGGATCGACACGTGGGTCGCTGGCGCCATCGTTGGTGACAATGACCTGTCGTGTGCCAAACGCTTCACGAAACAGCGAGGGCGACGGCATGATCTGAAATGTTTGCTGCGTATACGGCGTCACGATGCCGGTGGGCGCGGTGACGCGAAACGTGTCGTTGTCCAACTCCAAGACGCAGGCGCCGGACGAGGCGGTAAACGACTGCGCTGTTTCGGCGAGGTGCAGCAGCACGCGACTCGACGACGGCGCGCCCTTCGCCATATCGCGTGCCAACTGTAGCAGTGCGTCCCGCTCGCGTTGCGGCCGGTCGGTCACAGCGTGCAGCGAAGCGGAGATTCAATCAACGGGCGGCTGCTCCGCCACTCGCGATAGTGAGTGCGAGCCGGATTTCAGCGGGATGCCCTTCGTATTCCGGGAGCTGTCGGGCCTGTTCGGCGTCGGCCACGCGCAGCAGCTGCGCTTCGAGCTCCCGGGCGCGCGGTTCATTTTTCGCGAGTCGGGCCGCCCGGATTCCGAGGATGATGCCCAGCAGATGGTTCTGGTCGATACTGAGAATCGTGTCGGACTGCGCCCGCGCGATTACCGGAAGGCCGGCCACTTCAGCAATGCGTCCGGCGTGGTACCGATTGTCGATGCTGATGCCCCGCAGCAGTTCGTGCGCGGCCAACCCCATGGGAGCAAAGAAGAGCACCGAGTCCTTCAAGCCGCGCTCATCGGCCGAGATGATGCGGTTGTAAAGGCTGACTGCCCGCTCTTCCGGCGACATATTGGAGATGTCCGGCGGACGCGCTCCACCGCCCGGTGCTGCGCCGCCCGGCGCTCCGCCGCCGAAGGCCGGTCCATCGATGGACGGTGTGGGGAGCGCATTGGCCGATCCGTCGATCACGCTGCCACGCTCCGCGCCAAAGTTCTGGCCGGCCAGCATGGCCACGACTGCCATGAGCGCGACAAACGCCACACCCCAAGGCAGCACCGACGCCAGTCCGCCGCTGGCGGTCGCTGCGGGTACGGCGGTCGCGCCAGCCGCAGCCGTTGGCATCCCCTCACCGGCGGGCGTACCGCACCGATGGCAGAAGCGGGCACCGGAGGCGAGAGGGGCGCCACAAGCGGCGCAAAAGTTTCCGGAGCCAAGAGGGCTGCTGGTCTGGGGTGCAGGCGAAGCGGTCATAGATAGCGTAAGCTATGGGAGAGGCGCTCACACTTCCATTGATGGACGGCTGGATCTAGTGTGCGACAGCTAAACACCGATCACCTCGCGTCCCGTTTCCCAGGTCCGTGACCCGCACTCCCCGCTCTCTCGTGCCGGCCGATCTGTCCGGCGCCACCGCGTCTGACATTCTCGATCTGGCCGAATCGCATCAGGTCCGTTTTTTGCGCCTGCAGTTTACAGATATTCCGGGCGCGATGAAGAACGTGGAGATCCCGGCGTCGCAGTTTCGCAAGGCGCTCAAGGGAGACATCCTCTTCGACGGCTCGAGTATCGAAGGCTTTGTGCGAGTGGAAGAATCGGACATGCTGCTGGCGCCTGACCTGTCCACCTTCCAGATCTACCCGTGGGGCGACCCGGCGGCCCGTGTGGCTCGTCTTATTTGCGACGTGAATCTGCCCGATGGCTCGCCGTTTACGGGTGATCCGCGCGACGTGCTGCGGCGACAGATTGCCGCGGCGGCCGCACTTGGGTTCAGCATGAAGGCCGGTATGGAAGCCGAGTTCTTTTTGTTCAAGGCCGGCCCCGATGGCACGCCTGCCACCACCACGCACGATGTGGGCGGCTACTTCGATTTGGCGCCGCTCGACTTGGGCGAAGACGCGCGACGCGCCATTGTCGACGCGCTGGAGCAGCTTGGGTTTGAAGTGGAGGGCGCGCACCACGAGATCGCCCACGGCCAGCACGAAATCGACTTTCGTTCGGCTGATCCGATGCGCACGGCCGACAACATTGCCACGTTTCGTTTGGTCGTGCGACAAATCGCGCGACAGTTCGGTTTGTTTGCGTCGTTTATGCCCAAGCCGTTGTTCGGACAGAGTGGGAGTGGCATGCATACGCATCAGTCACTGTTTCGTCAGGGACAGAATGCGTTCTGGGATCCGCAACGCGAGTGGGAGCTGTCCACCATCGCGCTGCACTACATTGGCGGGCTGCTCAAACACGCGCGTGCGCTGTGCGCGATCACCAATCCGCTGGTGAACTCGTACAAGCGGCTGGTGCCCGGTTTTGAAGCGCCGCTGCACGCCGCGTGGTCGCTGCGCAATCGCTCACCCATGATTCGTGTACCGGAGCGTCGCGGGGCCGGCACCCGGTTGGAACTTCGCACGCCCGATCCCAGCGCCAATCCCTATCTGGCGCTCGCGGTGATGCTGGCCGCCGGTCTCGACGGGGTGCGCACGGAAGCCGATGGGCGCGAACCGGTGAATACCAATATCGCTGACATGTCGCATCGTGAACGACGTCGGTTGCGCGTTGATGATTTGCCGAGAACACTCGACGAAGCGTGTGACGAGCTGGAGCGGGACGATGTGCTCACGAACGCGCTGGGCGATTCGGTCACGGAACACTTTCTTGCTGCCAAGCGAGCCGAGTGTCGTGACTATCACCAGCAAGTGACGGCGTGGGAGCTGGATCGGTATCTCGCGCGCTATTAGATTCGCGCACACTTTCACTCCTGACTGCCTTGTGATCCCTCGCGTGCGCTGTTCCAACGTGTCAACGAGTGCAACTGCTGCACTGCGTGGGCGCCGTATCAACCTGCGTTCATCGCTCTCCGCCTTGGCGCTGCTATTGGTGGCCGCTGCGTGCGACGAAATACGCACAGCCACACCGGTGAGCGACGTTGCGGTCCCGATCACAGCGCTCGGCTTTACCGACGCGGCGCCGTATTTCGTGAGCGAAGTGGAGGAGGTGCACGAAGATGCAGATGGCCGCGTGTGGTTTGCCTTGTATCAGCGGCCGGGCTTGCTGCGCGTAAACTTTGGCGAAGTGACGACAGCCGATACGCTGGGGGCGCTGGGCAATGCGCCCGGACAGTTTCGCATGCCCTTCGCGGTTATGGACGCCCCTGCAGGAGGCGTTTGGGCACTCGATGGTGTGGCGCGGCGATTGGTAGGCTTTTCTCGCGCAGGAAGCGCAGATTCAGTGCTCGCCGTACCGGACGGTGTTGACCAGTTTCTCGTGCGACGTGATACGCTCGGCCATTGGATCTCGGCGTTGAGCGATCGCACTCGGAACGATTCCGTGCCACTGGTGCGCGTGAGCAACGACATCACCGACACCATTGCACGCGTGTTTTCACCTCCGGCCACGGTGCGCATTCCCATGGGCCAACGGTCGTACGCCGCGCCGCCAGAGTATGCTGCGCGCGATTTATGGGGCGCGCTGGCCGATGGCACGGTGTGGATAGCGCGCGGGGGCACGCATCAAATCGATTATCAACTGCCCAGCGGTGCGCGCACGGTTGGCGGGCCGCGAACGTTTTCGCCAATCAAGAGCAACGACTCCGATCGCGGCCTGATGCGCGGATTGCCCGCCGATGCGAGTGTGCCGATTGAGGCGTTGCAGTATGCGCCGCTGAAAGGCCCGTTTATCGAAGCCCGCGCGGCCAGCGATGGTGAAGTGTGGACATGGCGAACTCAGCTGGCGCCCAAGACCGAAGAGCGGTACACGGTGTTCCGTCCGGGTGAGGCGGCCACGCGCGATATCACCCTGCCGCTCTATCATCGGGTGGTGGGTATAGGCGAGCTTGCAGTGTATGTGGCCGAGCGACTCGATGATGGGCGCTGGCGGGTAACGCGGCATCCCAGACCGCGTCCTGAGTAACGAGCGCCCACGCGGCGCAGGAGTTGTGTATGACCTCGACACAAGGTGTGAACGTGCTGTGGCTGGTGCTCGCGGTTGGAGCATGTTCCGGACCAGATCGTGAATCGAATGCTCCGGCGGATGACGCAAACGGTGGCGACACGGTGACGGCTGACGTTGTGGACGCAGTCGGCGTCGCCTCCCTGGACAGCGCCACGCTCGAACGCGCGCGCTCGGCTGCATCGGCACTTGGCAAGGGACTCATGCAGTCGTTGCTTGCGGAAATGGAGTCCGGCGGTACTGATGCGGCGTTGGCCTTTTGCGCCGACTCTGCACAGGCGCTCACCGCGCGGTACCAACAGCAGGGCGTCAACGTGCATCGCACAAGTTTGCAGATACGCAATCCGGACAACGCGCCCGACGGTGCGGAGCGCCGCGTGCTGCTCTACCTCGACAGTCTACACTCGACCAACGCGCTGCCGACCGACTACGCCGAGGTGCTGCGGAGCGCGGATGGGTCGCGAGAAGCGCGCTATTATCGTCCGATCATGGTGGTAGAAGGCTGTTTGCGCTGTCATGGCGCGGCGGAGTCGATTGCGCCGGAGGTCCGCTCGGTGCTGGCCGAACGTTATCCGTCGGACGCCGCAACCGGGTACGCGGTGGGCGATCTGCGCGGCGTGGTGGCGGTACGGCTGCCGTTACCGTAAAACTGTCTCATGCAACTCTCTTCGCCGCCCACGTTGCGCGTGGGGATTGTGACCGTGTCCGATCGCGCCGCCGCCGGCGCATACGACGATCTCTCGGGCGCCGCGATTCGTGACTGTCTGCAGCGTTGGATTCAGTCTCCGTGGGAGGAGGTTTATCGCTGTATTCCCGATGAGCGTTTGGCAGTGGAGGCAACGTTGATCGAGCTGTGCGACGTGCACGACTGCGCGCTGATCATCACCACTGGTGGCACCGGACCAGCGCTGCGCGATGTAACGCCCGAGGCAACTACTGCGGTATGCAGTCGGCTGCTTCCGGGCTTTGCGGAGGCCATGCGCACTGAGTCGTTGCGTACCGTACCCACGGCGATTTTATCTCGTCAGGTGGCCGGCATGCGCGGTACCTCGCTGATTGTGAACTTGCCCGGAAAGCCGGCGGCCATCGAGGTCTGCCTGAAGGCAATCTGGGACGGTGTGGCGCCGTGCATCCGGTTGTTGCGTGGCGCGACGTTCACCAACAGCAACGCCGCCCCGCTTCGCGCCAACGTCGCACCGTCCGAAGCAACGCTTCCCTGATGTCCGCGCCCGTGGTGAGCTGGGTGCTCGATCCGGTGTTGCGCGGATTTGAGGCGGTCACGATGCCGCTCGGGCCAGCTGATGACGGAACGCTTGCGGCCACGCTGGTGCGGCGACGTGCTTTGCGTTCCAACGGACGTGCGGTGCTCTACCTGCACGGATTCGTAGACTACTTTTTTCACGCGCATGTGGCCGAGGCGCTGAACGCGCGCGGCTGGGATGTGTACGCACTGGATTTGCGACGGTCGGGGCGCTCGCTGCGTACGGGCAACCGGCCGTATTTTGTGCGCGATCTCCGCGAGTATGACGAGGAAATCTCTTTGGCCATTGCGGTTATTACGGCCGAACCCGGGCACCGTATGCTCTGTCTCACGGGACACTCAACCGGAGGATTGGTGGCCGCGCTGTACATGCATCAGGGCCGCGAACGCCACCGCGTGCAGGCGCTCGCGCTCAACAGTCCGTTCTTTGACTTTCGCCTCGGATCGCTGGAGCGGTTGGTGTTTCCGATTGTGACCGGTTTGGGCGCGGTGATGCCGCACATCCCGATTCCGGGCGTTCTCGCGCCGTCGTATGTGCAGAGTCTGCACCGCGATTTTCGCGGCGAATGGGATTTTGACCTGCGATGGAAACCCGAACGCGGATTTCCGGCGTACACGGGTTGGTTGCACGCTGTTCGAAGGGGACACGCGCAGGTTGCCCGCGGTCTGGCACTCGAGGTTCCCATTTTGCTGCTGCGGAGCGCGCGTTCGATCAATCGTCGCGGTTGGGACGA
This sequence comes from Gemmatimonadales bacterium, assembly GCA_038203945.1. Taxonomy (GTDB): domain Bacteria; phylum Gemmatimonadota; class Gemmatimonadetes; order Gemmatimonadales; family Gemmatimonadaceae; genus JAABRT01. Next base: position 47,991 of record JBBRDJ010000002.1, on the reverse strand, counting down.
CGGTATGCTCACCGCCGACAGTGTACTGGACGTCCGGCACATGAAGCGTGCGGTGCCCATGCTGGGGTCGCGCGTGACGGATGTGCCGTTGGAGGGCGCGCTGCACGATGTCTTTTTGTCGCGAGAGCCTGTGCGTACGCAGGCGCTCGAAGTGTATGGTCGCTGGCTGGATGAGGTATCGATCCCGCATTTGCTCCCGTCTCGATGAACCTGCTGTGTTCCGGCGCAGGTGAGCGCGGCGGTGCTTCCGCCGTGATGAGGTGGCGCGGCTTCGGGTATGCAGACAGATTCACCCTTCATGCTGGTTCCGCCTTTGGAGGATGTCGTGTCGCTGTCGCCTGAGCTGTTGTCGCTGTTGGTGTGCCCCAAGAGCAAAGCCCCCCTGGAATACTTCGCCGGGCCGCCTGAGGTGCTGGTGTGTCGCGAATCGAAACTGGTGTACGCGGTGCACGATGGGATCCCGATCATGCTGGTTGATGAAGCCACACCGCTGGATGAGTCGCAGTATCCGCCACCGTCACCCTGATGACGACGCGACCGCACGCATGAGCGACGCGCCGCTGCATACGCACGACGCGCAATACCCGGAGCAACCGGGTCGGCAGTGGTTGCACGAAATCATTTTCGAAGCCGACACGCCGGCGGGTCGCGCGTTTGACCTGACGCTGCTGGTGGCGATTGTGCTGAGCGTGGGGATTGTGCTGGTGGAGAGCGTGCGGTCGGTGCAAATGGCCTACTTTCGCATTTTCTACCTGCTGGAGTGGACGTTCACGCTGTTGTTCACGGCTGAGTATCTGTTGCGTTTGTACGCGGTGAAAAAACCGCTGCATTACGCGCGCAGTTTTTACGGCGTGGTAGACCTGTTGGCTATTCTGCCCACGTATCTGAGCCTGCTGGTGCCAGGTGCGCAGGCGCTATCGGTGGTGCGTATTCTGCGACTGCTGCGCGTGTTTCGCATTCTCAAGCTGGCGTCGTATCTGAAAGAGTCGGGTGAGCTGTGGCGCGCCATGGTCTCGAGCCGTCGCAAGATCACGATTTTTCTGATGACGGTGAGCACGGTCGTGGTAGTTGTCGGGGCGATCATGCACGTGGTCGAGGGTCCGGAAAGCGGCTTCACGGATATCCCGACCTCGGTGTACTGGGCGGTGGTCACACTCACCACCGTGGGGTACGGTGACATTTCTCCCGCCACGCCGCTGGGTCGCTTTCTGGCCGTGCTGGTAATGCTGATGGGTTACGGCGTGATTGCGGTGCCCACCGGCATTGTAACTGCTGAGCTCACGCGTGGCGTACGCGATGAGGTTACGAACACATCCTGTCCGGTGTGCGGCGCCGAAGGTCATCGTCCCGACGCGCGTTTTTGTCGACGCTGTGGGGGCAAGCTGGAATGAGGGCGCGGCAGCGTGTGACAGCGTGTGACAGCGTGTGACACCGTGTGACACCGTGTGACACCGTGTGACATCGTGTGATCGTGTGTGACAAAGCGCTCCGGCCATAAAACAATTGGCCGTGGCGAACTGCCTTTCTGAGTCGTCGATCTACAGACACTCAGCGCGCTGCGGCGCACCGATAGCCCATTCGTTTCGATATGCTCATTCACGATCGCCGTTCCCGTCTGCTGTATCGCATGATGTTGCTCGGCGCGACGCTGATCGTTGTCGTGCCGTTGTTTCAGGGCCTGTCGAACGGTGCGATTCCTCCCGGACCGGTTCGGACGCTGCTGCTCGCGTCTCTCGCGGCCGCGACGCTATTGGCCGCACGTAGCGTCAAGCAGACATTGGACAAGCAGGCAGCGGCGCGTCGTGTGTCGGAGTTGCTCCACTTTTTTGATGATATCAGTCTGCTCCGGCCAAGAGCGCAGGCCGCGCGAGCCATGCTGGCGGGCGAACCCGCCAACGAAACCGAACGACGGGCACTCGTGGCCGTGACGCAGTGTCTGGCCGAGCTGGCCATGAGTGTGTCGGAAGGCAGTGCGGAAGGCCGCAGCAGCGTGTTGGCGCATCCCGTGGTGGGCGCGTGGTTGCGCGCGCTTGCCGTGACTCCGCTGCCGCTCACCTTCAATGCCGGGCAGCGTGTGGCGCTGCAGCGATTATTCGTGGAAGTTGGTGCGTCGTCGAACAGACGCGAGCCACTGGACGACGGCAGCAGGGCGCTGCTTGAACGTGATGCCGTGTCGTTTCGCCAAGAGGAGGCGGAGCGCATTTTTTAAGCGTTCGTTATCAGTCGTGCGACGCTGTAAGCAACTCGTGTGTGGCTGCGGTGAGATAGCGAAGTGCGAGATCAAGTGAGCGCTCGTCGATATCAAAGCGTGGATGATGATGCGGATACGTGATTCCCGCGCTCACGTTACCGGCACCAACAAACGCAAACACGCCGGGTGCACGTTGCTGATAGGCCGAAAAATCCTCGCCGCCCATAACCGGGCGCATCGGGTCGAGCACGCCGTCACCGAACGTGCGTGCAACCACACCGGCCAGTCGCGCGGTGAGTGCCACGTCATTGACCACAGGGCGATAGCCGAGCTCGTATGTGAAGTCGTAGCGAGCGCCGAATCCTTGCGTGATGCCTTTGATCAAACGCTCCATGCGCTCGGGCATCGTGCGTCGCAGCGCTGCATCAAAGGTGCGTACCGTGCCGGCAATGTAGGCGGAGTTTGGAATCACATTGAACGCGGTGCCGGCAATAAACTGCGTGACGGAAAGCACACATGGGTCGAGTGGATCAACTTGCCGCGAGACGATCTGCTGCAGCGCCGACACAACCTGCGCACCGATGGCGATGGGATCGACGGTATCATGTGGCATGGCCGCGTGTCCTCCGGTGCCTATGACCGTGCACTGAAACGTGTCGGGTGCGGCCATCGCCGGACCCGACACCAGCCCGATGCGGCCAAACGGCATGGACGCCCACAAATGCAGCCCGATCACTTCGTCTACTCCATCCATCGCGCCCGCCTGCACGAGCGCTTCGGCACCACCGGGCGAGAGCTCTTCGGCGTGCTGAAATACAAAACGCACTTCGCCAGCAATCGCATCACGATGTACCGAGAGCAGTTGCGCCAGGCCGAGTACAATCGCGGTGTGCCCGTCGTGACCGCAGGCGTGCATGACACCACGTACGGTGGATCGGTACGGCACGTCGTTTTCTTCTTCAATCGGCAGCGCGTCGATGTCGGCGCGTACGGCGACCACTCGGCCAGGCTTTGAACCAATCAAACGTGCAACGACGCTGGTGTCGGTGGGACGTGCGAGCTCCAGACCGGGCATGTCGGAGAGCGTGTCGAAAATAAACTGCGCCGTGTTGTGTTCGTGAAACGAGATTTCCGGCTTCTGGTGCAGCTGTCGGCGCCAAGCCGTGACCTGCTCGTGAAGCTGGGTGGCTTCGTGCAGCAGGGTGGCCAGCACAAGCGTGACATCGGAGGCAGGCGCGGTCATAAACAGGTCCCAGCGGAAGGTCGTTTCTGTCCTTCAGGCACAGGTGGGCCTAACGGGTTGGCGGCGTGTAGATAGCAAGTCCGCTCTCACAAGTTATATTGAAGATTATGTACTTGTCTAACAGCTCCCGTTCGCCGTTCCGAGATATTCCTCTTCGCGTGGCCTTGGTTGCCGGACTATGTCTGGGCGCCATCACAGCGTGTATTCCAGGTGCGGATGCGTTTGCGCCGAAGGAGTGCGAGCCGGCAGATTCGTTAATTACACCGAGCGATACTGGCCGGTCGTCTGACAGTCTGCGCCCGGCTACCGACCCAAATCCGACGCCGGACGTCACAGCATGCCTGCCGCCAAACGGTTAGGCAGCGTTGCCCGGCCGGTGTGAGTTGCCAACTACAAAACGCTGCCCCGACTTAACGTGTGGGCAGTGTTTTTGTTTTGAGGATGTCCGAAGTGTCACGACGCCGACCCGCAGTCCAGCCTTGGCTAGGCGAGAAACCGCCGCGCCACCTGCTCGAGACGATCGTCGCCAGCCTGTTCCGCGTCAGCCAGCATCATCTCCACGTGCGGGCGGAGTGCTGGTTCGCCCCAGTAGTAGCCCGTGGCGCGTTCGGCGAGTTGCGTTTCGCCAACGCGTGCAGCCTCGAGCAGCGCCCGCGCCGCGGCGCGATCGTAGTCCGGACTGTCGCGTGGCGGCAAATCATAATTGCGCCGCGGCATTTCACCTTCGGCGTCGTCGCGAAGAAAGGCGCGGGACATGTGCTTACCGTTTGGGCGGTTTGGGGACCACCGGTATTTCACGCTCGTTGGCGCCCCAGTCCTTCTTTTTCTCGCCGCGCTTGGGCCCCAGACGCTGCTTCTGTTGCAGCTTTTCGAGTGGGTCGAGTTTAGCCGGCGGCCGCCGTCGTGCCTGACCGGCTTTGCCGCCCTTCATGGACGGGCCTGCGGAGTGCGTAGAGTGAAGGCGACAGACATAGGTTCAAGATATGGCAACTGGCTCGTGGCGTCCACACGCGCACAGCACGGCGAGACGGACCACGAGCGCGCGCGACGCGCACTGCACTTATCGCAACCGCGCCCGATCCGCCATGTTGGTCACGAGCGCCATCACGCTATCGGAGGCTGCCGAATCACCGCGCGCTTCCATCAGTCCGGCGACGTATTGTCCGGTTACCGCGTAATAAATCGGAATCCCTGACGAGGCGTCGTCCACCCAGCCACCCTCGCGAATAAGTGCGTCAATGCCGCCGTACTGCTTCCACAGAGATTCCGTGGCGCGCGCATCGAGCATTTCATTGCCACGCATGGGGATGAACTCCAGTGACGGCTCCGGTCGCTGGCTCACCAGCTGCTGCACCAGGCCACGGTTGAGAATGTTGCCACTCATGCCCAGTGCGTCGGCGTAGCCGCCGTACGAAAAGAACACACCGCGTTCCGGGTACGCGTGCTTGATCATGTACAACACAAACTGTTGGTCACGACCGAGTCCGGTTTGATTGATCGTGACATCGATGCCGTCGTGCACAAAGCGCTGTGGCGCTGCCAGATACACCGCCGGCGGCACGGCATCGATTTCGGCGCGACTGAGCGGTACGAGTTGACGCGTGGGCATTTTCCACTCTTTGCCCTTGTACAGCTCGGGACCGTTTTCCATATCGTACGGCTCGAGTTTTCGGTTCTGCAACTGATGCATGTACCACTCGGTGCCGAGGTACGGCACAACCGCTACCGTCACATCGCGTCGGATTCCTTCCACGGCCTGCGCATACCAGAGCGGGAATGAATCGTTGTCGCCGTTGGTGATGAGAATGCCGTACGGATCAACGGAGTTGAGCATGTCACGCGCCCACTCACGCGTAAACGTGTGCTTGTTGCGCGGCGCATCGATCGCGTTGGTGACGAGCGGAATGAGGGCGATGCCGAGCACGGGAATCGCCAGTCGCAGTCCGCGATCAGACAGCTTGCCGGTGCCGCCCAGTCTTTTGGCGAGGAACGTCCAGATGGCCGCAAGCCCCAGGCCCACCCACACCCCCCAGAGCGAAAACGTCCACGTGTAGAAATAGTCGCGGTCGCGCACCTCGCGATCGACACTGTTGCCGAGTTGCGGCGCCTGCGAGTGACCGTACTTGAAGTTGAGATACACCACGAGCGCGATCGTGAGCGTGAACATGAGCCCACCCACGTACCAGAACGTGCGTCGATCGTACTTGAAATGCGTCACGCCACCGACGAGTCCCAAGCCGAGAAACAGCCACGCCAGCGCCAGCTGCACCGCCGGTGCCTGATTGTAGGCATCGCGAAACCACTGCCACTTGAAGTACAACCAGAACATGCCGTATTGCGCCGTGAGGGGCGCCTTGCGTTCGGCGACGTTGTGTCCCGAGTACTGTTCGCGATCAATGTGTGCCTTCACGCGTCGATACGTTTCGGCGCTGAAGGTGCACGAAACGCTGATACCGTCGGTGCAGGCCGACACGCCGCCGCTATTGAGATACGGTTCGTGCGCGGCGCGAATGGGCATGACCAGAAATGGCGTGATACCCACCACCGCGACGGCCGCACTGGCCAGCAGCAAACGCCAGCGCAAGAGCGTGACCGGATGACGCGTGAGCAAGAGCAGGCCAATCGCCGGCAGCGGCAGGAAGCCGGCCGGGTGATTGGCGTAGCCCAGTCCAACCAGATAAGCCGCAGTCAGCAGATATCGGTCTGAGCTGGGCTTGTCGGGTGCATCACTCCAGCGCAACATGAGCCAGCTCACCGCCGCCAGGCCAAGCAGCGCCACGGTGTACACCTTCTCGTTCACCACGCTCTGATTCCACACGGTGAACGCGGTGCCGCCAACAAGCACAGCGGAAAAGGCCACGGCCAAGCGCGCCCAGCGCACGGTAATCCAGGTGCGCGTGACACCTTCGGCCACCAGAAACCACAATCCGGCGGACAATGCACTGGTTACGGCGGCCAGCATGTTGATGCGTGCACCGTATTCAATGGGAATGGGCAACAAGCCGAAGGCGTGCGCCAGAACCACGAACACCGGATTGCCAGGCGGATGCGGGATACCGAACACCTTGGCGGCCGTGATGTACTCGCTGGTGTCCCACATGGCCGTGCTGGGGCCCAAGGTAATCACGTACAGCACAAACAGCGCCAGTGCGACGACGCCGGCGGCCAGCCAGGGCGCGTTGGCGAAGCGCTCGTTGGCGCCGATTGCCGACTCGCCCGGGAGCGGCTTGCCCCACGACAAAAGGGTGGCCGGCAGCAGTCCGGCGTACGCAATGGCGAGACAGAGGGCGGATACGGTGGTGCCACCGCGCCAAAGATCTGCGTAGCCGAGCAGGAGCGTAACGAGCGAAAGCACGGCGAGGAGCGTGGTGCGCCCCCGCCCGGTGGAAGTCAGTGCGGTCATATAGGAGAAACGAGGAAACCAAAAACCGAGTCGCGGAACCATGTGCCGAGGCAAACCGAGCCTAAGACGCGTCGAACAGGCGCTCTGAGCGCCCGCAAGCAGCCGAGGCCGCCTTACAAGCTACCCTCGACGTTGGTGTTCTCACGATGGAGAAAACTCGCTCCCGAGAGCGCCCCGCGCACCGGCACGCGGTGCACATCGTCCACGATAAAGGCAAACGCCCGTGACACAGCGTCGCGTGGCACCACCGCACGCAGCTCCCATAATCCGGAAGCCAGGTCGCGTGCGACGTCACCTACCGGCGCGTCTGAGACCGACTCCACCAGCGTGACCTGCGTGGCCGCGGGCGCCCGAAGCGCGAACCGTACAATGCGCATCGTGTCGTACAACGTATCACGGAGCGCCCGCTGGAGCGCGCCTTTTTCAATGACCACACGAAGTTCATCAGACGGGGCCAACCGCGGAATAATCGTGTCGCCAATGACTTCCGCGCGGGCCAGCATGGTGGAGCTGCGGCCAAACACGTCGGTGAGCGACGTCACTCCGACCCACATGGTGAGCAGAAAGGCCACGGCCAGGCTCCCAGCCGGTGCCAGCACCCCTCGGCGACGCCAACGTGTGAGCGTGGGCGGCAGCGACCAACGGCGTGGCGCTGGCAGCTCGCGTACGGCGGCCATGATCGTGTCGGCCTGACGTGCTGTTGTGGACGAGTGAAACGCTGGAGGCGCGCGAAAGAGGTCGCGCAGTTCCGACGGCAGGTCGGTGTCCTCGGGAGGTAGCATTGCTTCAGCCATGGAGCACATCCGTGAGCAGGGTGCGAAGACGATCACAGGCACGGTGTACGCGCATTTTGAGCGCCGAAACGCCGGTGCCGGTGATCGCGGACATTTCCGGATACGAGAGGCCGTTGGCGAAGTGCAGGACCACGGCTTCCCGCTGGTCGCTGGGCAGCTGGGCCAGCGCCTGCGTCAGCTCGTCCTGAAGAAAGCGGCGATCGAGATCGGCATCCGGTGCGACGGCGTTGGCGTCTACCAGCCGGGTAATGACCGACGCGTCGCGCGGCTCGGGACGACGCGCCCGGTCGCTGGCCCGGGTGCGGCAGCGGTTAATGAGAATGCGCCACAGCCAGGCGCGGAACTGGTCCTGCTCGCGATAGCCGCCCAGATAGCGATAGGCGCGCAGAAACGTGTCCTGGACCGCGTCTTCGGCTTCCGCGTGGTCGCCCAGCAGGTGCGTGGCGTAGCGTAGCGCGTCGGCGTGGTAGCGGTCCACGAGCATGCGAAAGGCCTCGGTGTCGCCACCGAGGACCTGCCGTACGATCTGGGCGTCTGAAGAGCTCATGCTGCTGATAACCCCGCAGGGCTTCTGATGGTCACAGGGAGGGTTGTGGATTTTGGAAGACTTGGGCGTATATGGTCAGTTGAGCGCCGCCGGGCGCGCCAGCACGAGGTGTTCAATGAAGAACTCCATCATGCGCCCCTGATTAAGTCCGGCGTGGCCCACATCCGGTCCCACCTGTACATCAAAGCTCTTGCCCGCCCGCTGCAGCGCGCCAATGAGCTGCAGGCTGTTGGACGGGTGCACGTTGTTGTCGGCGGTGCCGTAGAACAGCATGAGACGGCCCTTGAGTTTGTCGGCATACTGCATGGCCGAACCGGCGTTGTAGCCCGCGGTGTTGTCCTGCGGCGTGTACATGTAGCGCTCGGTGTAGATGGTGTCGTAATGACGCCAATCTGTGACGGAACTGGACGCAGCAGCGGCTTGAAATAGATCGGGGTGACGCAACAGTGCCATGGCCGATGCGTAGCCGCCGTATGAGGTGCCATAAATGCCCACGCGTGATCCGTCTACGTATTCGCGCTGGCCGAGTTCGCGAATACCGGCGGCGAAATCGTCAATCTCTACCTGCCCCAGCTTCTCGTAGATCGCGTCAAGAAAGCGCTTGCCGCGACCGGCTGCACTGCGCGCGTCGAGCGTCACCACGAGAAAGCCGTACTCGGCGAGAGCGTTCGGTGTGCTGAAGGTTTCGCGCGCGCCGTTGGTGGCCGGTCCGCCGTAGACGCTGAGAAGTACGGGATATTTTTTGCTTGCATCAAAGTTGCTGGGCTTGTGCAGCATGCCGTGCAACTCGGTCACACCGTCGGCAGCGGTAAACGTGAACAGCTCTACGGCGTTCAGGCCCAGCGATTTGAACTTGCTGTCGTCGCTGCTGCGTAGTTCGGCCACCAACCGGCCGTTCCCGTTGAGCAAGCGGGAAATCGGCGGCGTGTTGTGTGTTTGTGCCACGTCAATGAAGTGGCGGCCATCAGGCGCAATGTTTACGGTGTGATTGAGCGTGGGGTCGGTGAGCCGTACGTCGCCCTTCCCTGTGAGGGCAACGCGATGCAGCTGCATTTTCATGTGATTGTCGCCGCTGCGTGCCATGTACCACAGCTGTCCCGACTTTTCATCAATGTGCTGCACGCCCGCGACTTCAAACGGGTGCGACGTGAGTGTGGTGAGCAGTCGTCCGTCCCGGTGATACAGATAGTAATTGCGAAAACCGGTGCGTTCAGATGCCCAGACAAAGCGCTGGTTGTCACTGAGCCAGCGAATCTCGGGACGATTGTCGGTCCAGCTGGCCGGCCACTCTTCACGCACAATCACGCGGCAGGCACCACTGGTTGGGTTGCAACTCGTGAACTCCATGACGTTCTGCCGACGGTTGGTACGATTGAGCGTGATCGCGCTGCCGTCGGGCGTCCAGTCAACGCGATACACGTAGTGCCCCACGGTGCTGTCGGCGAAAGGGGCACCGCTGCGCACATCGACGCGCACACTTGTGTTGGAAGCCACATCATAGACAAACAGGTCGACTACTGGGTTGTTGGTGCCGGCCTTGGGGTAAGCTTCTACATCCATCTCGCTTTGAATCTTTGTCTGCCCAAGCTGCAGGAAGTAGTCCTGCACCGGTGACTCATCAAAGCGATAGTAGGCGAGCTTGCTGCCATCGGGTGACCACCACATCGCCGTGGTCTGTCCGAGTTCTTCACCGTACACCCAGCTGGCCGTGCCGTACTTGATGCGCTGTTGTGCGCTGCCGTCGGTGGTGATGGCGCGTTCGTCGCTGCCATCTACGTTGCTCACGAAGAGATTGCGATCACGATGCACCGCGCGACGCGTGCTGTCGTCGGAAAAGGCGATTTCGGCCTGCCGACCTCGGGCCACGCGCGATCCGCCGCTGCGTCGCCCAGCTGGCTGACCGTTGGCGGCCGTGGGTGCGTCGGTCAACGCGCGCTTGGCGACGTCATATCGCAGCCGCTGGCCATCGGCGGCAAAGGTGAACGCCTGTCCGTCATCACTCCACGTGGCCGAGATCGCGCCCGAGCGCACCGCGCCCTGCAGTTCGGTGCGCATTTTCTGATACTGGGCATGGCCGGGCATCGCGGGCAAGCGGTCCTGCGCGGCACTGGGTGTCGCCCAGGCGAGCCCGAGGGTGAGGCCGATGATGCAGTGGCGCAGCGACTGCGCGTTACGCGGATGAGACGCTGTCACAACAAGGTCCAGGGGCTTGGAGGAGATAAGGCATAGATCCATCGTGCGGCACCGTGGTGGAGGTCGGCGCTGTGCAGATTACGCGAGGGGCACCGCTGAAGTTGACGGATCTGTAAAAAACAATTGGAAAGCCTCGGCTGTCAAAGCAGGCGTTGGGAGCATGAACCTGTTCTCAAACGTGAGTATGGAAGAGTTCGCTTATTGCAAAATGCAATGATTAGTGAGTGTTGATCGCAGCGGATGACGATCATGTGACGATCCGTACGATCAACTCGGCGAAAAAAGTGTATCATCGTATGACGGCCTGCCCGACTCGGTTTCCGAGCCTGGGTGACGAAGGTGAAGTGTGTTTGCAGGAACGTTGTATGAGCGGAGCGATGGCACGATAAAACGCGGCCGGTTACGCATGGCGTAACCGGCCGCGTTCTTTGTTGAGAATGCGTGTGCTTCGCGTGGCGTGCTGAACGCGCTACTGAATCTCCGCCGTGTGTCGATAGTAATCGCCAATGAGATGTTCGGCGAAGTATTCCATGAGCATGCGATTGAAGTACGGCTGCATGGGACCAAATCCATGTGCCTGTCCCGGCAGCATCATCATATCAAAGCGCTTGTTGGCTTTGATGAGTGCATCGACCAGCCGGATCGTATTGCCCGGGTGCACGTTGTTGTCCATGTCGCCGTGCACGAGCAACAGTTTGCCTTTGAGATTGTTGGCCAGTTCGGCGTTGGTTGGCACACGGATTTCGTAGCGTGTGCTGTCGTCGGCCACGACCACCCGCACACCGTTGCGGCCGGTTTGTTGCGTGCGCGTGGCGCCGCCGGTGGTGCTGCGGTTGCCGAGTTGTTGCGTTGTGTCGCGGCCCTTCGTGGTATCCCGTCGCTGCGTAATCACGCGCAATCCGTGATGCTGCTCGCTCCAGTTCTGGTTGTAAATGTTGTTGTCGTGATTGCCGGCACTGGAGACACCAACTTTGAAGAAGTCGTTGTAGGGCGGCAGCATGAGCGCCGCAGCGGTGAGGAAACCGCCGCCCGAATGTCCGTAAATGCCCACGCGGTCGATGTCGATAAACGAATGGCGTGCGGCCAGCTGTTCGATGCCCGTCTTTTTGTCAGCCAACGCGTAGTCACGCAGGTTGTAATACCCATAGCTGTGATACGCGTTGGAGCGTTGCGGCGTACCGCCACGATTGCCGATCTGAATCACGATGAAGCCCAACTGCGCGAGCTGCTGCATGGTACCACCGGTGCTGAATCCGCTGGTGACCTGTTCTGTTTGCGGACCCGGATATACGTAGGCCACTATCGGATACTTGCGTGTTGCATCGAAGTCGGCCGGCTTCCACATGTTGCCGTAAATATCCGTGACGCCATCAGCTGCCTTGGTGGTAAACGGTACGGGCGCAGTCCATCCCATCTCGCGCAAGCGCGAATCGTCCATCACTTCGAGATCCATCACCACGCGACCCGTTGCGGCATCGCGCACCAGTGAAACCGGCAGCGTATCGGCGCGCGACGCGTTGTCTACCAGGTAGCGCTTGGTGGGTGAGATGCTCGTGGTATGATCGAGTGGAGTCGGCGTCAGGTGCACAAAGCCCGAGCCGTCACCATTCATGCGGTACACATGACGCAGGTACGGCGTCTGCCCCTCTTCGCGACCCACGCCGCCCACAAACAGTGTGCCCTTGATGGTGTCCTGCTCAATCATGGATTCGGCGCGCCAAGCCCCACTGGTGAGCGCGCGCTTGTACGTCCCGTCGTGACCGTACAGGTAGTAGTGTCCCCAACCGCTGCGCTCCGAGAACCACACAAAATCTCCGCCGCGCGTGACATAGCGAACGGGTTGGATTTCCAGGAATGCGTTGTCAACCGATTCGGTGAGCAGCGTCTTCATGGCCAGTGTGGCGGTGTTCACTTCCACCAACTCGAGATTGCGCTGCAGTCGATCGCGACGCACCAAGCGGAATGTTTCTGACGCCACGGGCCAGTGCACGTTGGTGAGGCGCTGATCTTTCCACTTGTCCACCGGCACCTTGCGCAGCGCCTTCTCTCCGCGCGAGAAGGCAAAGAGCTCCGTCTGGTTGACCTCGGTCTCTCCTGGCATGGTGTACTTGTACGAACGCAGTGTTGGACGCGGGTTGGACAGCACGTTCACCAGGTAGAGCTCACTCACCTTGCGCGAATCGTTGCGCTGCACGGTGAAGGCACGTGAATCGGGCGACCAGCTCACATTTGCCCGGACGCGCTCGTCGCGGCCACCGCTTCCCTCCTCTTCTGTTTCGGTGTCGTTCTGCTCTTCGTCCTGATCGCGCTGCTGCCGATCGTTGTTGCTGGTTGTGTCGCGGAATCCGAAGCTGAAGTCCTTTTCGCCGTCGGTGCTGACCTGTGTGGTATCACCCGACGCAACTTCTACAACAAAGAGATTGTGCGCGCGTGCGAAGGCGAAGGCCGTGCTGTCGGGCGACCACGTGCGCCATTCGCGCGGCGCACCTGGCTGACGCGGCGTGCCGGTGATGCCGGTTTCTTCGTCGAGTGCGACGGAGTCACGCTTCCAGATGCCCAGACTGGTGAGGGTTTGTGTACCCAGATTCCACTCGTATCGGGTGGAGTCCACCTGAAAGCGAATGCGCTTGTGATCCTTGGTGAAGTTGAGTGCGGTAAACGGCAAACGACCCGGCTCGTAGGCTTTGCGGTGCAGTCGCGAGAGTTCTTCGGCCAACTTGACATGATCAAACAGCGGCCGCTTGGTACGCGATTGTGGTACCACCAGATAAAACATGCCGCCGTTCTTGTCACGCCAGTTGTAGAACATGGAATCGGTTTCGCCAATCCAGCGCGGGGCCACCGAGGTGCTGAAGGCGAGATTCCGCATGTTGGCCGACGTAAAGCGGTCGGCCAGCGCCCAGTTTGCGCGATTCACCCGAACCGATTGCATTTCCATCTGCGGGGCCGGTGGCTGCGGTTGCGCGACTAAAGGCGCAGTAATCAGTTGGGTGCCAGCCAAAAGGGCGCCGGCCGCCACCAGCCATCGGAGCGCGCGCGGACGTCCGGACAGGGGCGCAGATGGGCGCACAACGGTGCGACTGAAACGTGGAAATGACATGCGGATGCAACTCCGGGGCGGGAGAGTACGAAAACGGGCGATGGAAGACCATCGCGAGCAGCGAAGACTGACACATGCAAAGTCAACCGGTTGCCCGCGCGAGCAGCTCAGCACAATATGCGCCCTCGTCATCGAGCGCGCTGTTGCGTTTGACCTCTTCTCGTATTGCCTACGCACGTCGTCATATGACCGCTGTTGATTCCGTCGTTTCTGCCGCCGACATCGTCCTCCGGGTGGCCCGGGAGCTCAATCTCACGCCCGCCCAGGTGCGCGATACGCTGGAGCTGTTTGAGGCGGGTAATACGCTCCCGTTCATTGCGCGCTATCGCAAAGAAGCCACGGGCGGCCTGGACGAGGTCCAGCTGCGTGATGTCCAGGAGCGGGCGGCCTACCTGCACGAGCTCGAGGAGCGTCGCGCCGCCATCCTGCGCAGCATCGACGAGCAGGGCAAGCTCTCCGATAGCCTGCGCGACAGTATTCGGGCTGCCGATACCAAACAGGCGCTCGAAGACCTGTATCTGCCATTCAAACCGAAGCGTCGCACCCGCGCCATGATTGCGCGCGAACGGGGGCTCGAGCCACTGGCAGTCCTGCTCTGGGACGGCAACGCAGATGACGATGCCGCGCTGGCATCGGCTGCCTTGCACTTGAACGATGACGTGCCTGATGTCAACGCGGCATTGCAGGGGGCGCGCGACATTCTCTCCGAGCAGGTGGCCGAAGACGCCACGGTACGCGGTTGGGTGCGTGAAATGACGCGCGCGCAGGGGAAAGTCACCAGCGTGGTTACGCCGGGCAAGGAAAGTGAGGCCTCACGCTTCAAGGACTACTTCGCCTTTGACGAATCACTGGGCACCATTCCGAGTCACCGCATGCTGGCCATTCGGAGAGGGGAAGCCGAGGGTGAGTTGCAGTGGCGCATTACGGCGCCATCGGAGCAGATCGTGGGGCGGCTCACGCGCGAAATCACCGACACGCGTCGCGCACATTCCCAGCTATCGCTCGTGGCCGCTGATGCGTACAAGCGGCTGCTGGCCACCGCCATCGAGGTGGAGCTGCGCGTTGAATTGAAGACCCGCGCAGACGACGAAGCGATCACGATTTTCGGGCGCAATTTGGAGCAGTTGCTGCTGTCGGCGCCGGCGGGTGAGAAGAAGGTGATCGGCTTTGACCCCGGCTTCCGCTCGGGCGTGAAAGTGGCCGTGGTGGGAGCCACCGGCGCGCTTGCCCATACGGACACGTTGTACCTGCATCAGGAGGATCGCTTCGCCGGCGCGGTGCGCGCGGTGGTACAGCGCTTCACGCCGGAACTGATCGCCGTGGGCAACGGGACCGCAAGCCGTGAAACGGAAACGTTGATCAAGGCGGCACTGCGTGAACTTGATCCTCCGGTGCCGCAGGTTGTGGTGGTGAGCGAGGCGGGCGCCAGCGTGTACTCCGCCAGCGACACGGCGCGCGCCGAGTTCCCCGAGTTGGATGTGTCGCTGCGCGGCGCGGTGTCCATTGCGCGACGGTTGCAGGATCCGCTGGCCGAGCTCGTCAAGATCGATCCGAAGAGCATTGGCGTGGGACAGTATCAGCACGATGTCAGTCAGCCCAAGCTCAAGTTGCGCCTGGACGACACGGTGATGATGTGCGTGAATCGCGTGGGCGTAGAAGTGAATACGGCGTCGGCGGCGTTGCTTTCGTATGTCGCCGGCATTGGCCCGTCGCTGGCGCAGTCCATTGTGACCTGGCGCGATGCACGCGGCGGTTTGCGTTCGCGGGCCGAGCTCAAGGAAGTGCCCCGACTGGGTGCGAAAGCGTTTGAACAGGCGGCGGGGTTTTTGCGTGTTCGTGGCGGTGGACATCCGCTGGACGCGAGCGGCGTGCATCCAGAACGCTACGCGCTGGTTGAGCGCATGGCGGCCGATCTTGGTGTGGAGGTTGCGGCGCTGGTGGGCAACGAAGCGCTCGTTGTACAGTTGCAGTTGGTGCGTTACGTGTCGGCCGAAGTCGGGATGCCCACGTTGGTGGATATTGCCGACGAACTGAAGAAGCCAGGTCGCGACCCGCGCGAAGCATTTGAGCCACCAGCGTTCCGCGATGATGTACAAAAGCCAACGGACCTGGTCGAAGGAATGGTACTCGAAGGCGTGGTAACCAATATCGTGGCATTTGGTGCGTTCGTGGACATTGGCGTGCATCAGGACGGACTGGTGCACGTGAGTCAGCTGGCCGACCACTATGTCAAAGATCCCAATGACGCCGTGCGTGTGGGTCAGCGGGTAAAAGTCACGGTGCAGAGTGTGGATTTGGCGCGCGGTCGCATTGCGCTCACCATGCGCACGTCGCCTGCACCGCAGCGATCGCCGGGCGCGGGTGCGTCGGGCGCGGCGCCTCGCAGCGCAGATGGTGGGCGGTCCGGTGGGCGACCTTCCGGAAAGCCGGCGGATAAGCCGGTCGTGAAGCCTGTCGCGAAGCCTGTCGCGCCAGTGATTCCCAAGAAAGGTTTCGTGGCGTCAAACGGGATGCGCTTCAAGTAGGGTCTCGAAATCCAGGCGCAGTCACGCGGGCGCAGTCAGTTGGGCTGCGCCCGCGTGATGTCGGCATCGTATGGCGTCATGACCTGAAACGCCAGATTGGAGAGCAGGCAATAGGCGGCAAAGTAGTACAGGCCGCTGCCCGCGCTGGCGTCGAGTGCGTCGAGTGCGCGGGCGGCGAGGAAGGCAATGAACACCCCAACCACAAACACATCAGCCATGGACCATTTGCTGATGGAGCGTACAAACTCGTACAAACGAGTGCGTCCCGCACCAGGCGACTGAAACAGGATGACGGCAACCAGCACCACTTTGATCAGCGGGATCAGAATGCTGAACAGCAAAACCAGCGATGCGACTACGCTGTTGCCCGATTCATACAAACTGCGCACACTCTCGGCGATGCTCTGCGTTTGACGAAATATCTCGCGCGTATTGCCGAGGATTTCAATGGACGCCGATATCGTGAGGACCGGTTGGGTCAATCCTGGATAGAGGCAGGCCAGCGAGATCAGCGTGAGGCCAGCTGCGAGTTGATTGCGTGAATGCATGAGCCGTAGGTGGGTGGGTCGCACGGAGTGCGCGCGGGAGTGAGGGGAGAATGCCCTACCCGCGCAAGCTATCACCGGCTACCCGTGGGTCTCAATGTGCCTGACCTGAACGCGTGCCGGGTCGTACTGTTGGGCATGACTGTTCAAAGGAGCATACCGTGGCCCGTAATCTTGCGTGTTTTCCTCCGCCTCGGCTTGACGTCGTTTGGCGGACCGATTGCTCACCTTGGGTACTTGCGAACCGAGTGTGTGGCGCGCCGTGGCTGGCTGGATGACGCGCAGTTTGCGCAGCTTGTCGCGGTCTGTCAGATCCTGCCTGGACCGGCCAGCAGTCAGCTTGGCTTTGCGATCGGCTTACTTCGTGGTGGTTGGCGTGGAGCGATGGCCGCGTTTGTGGGCTTTTCGGCGCCCAGCGTGCTGTTGCTGCTGGCCTTCGCGGTGTCGGTGCAAGCGATGGTGCGGTCGGGCGGAGGCCAGCTCACGGAGGCGCTGCAACATGGGCTCGGCCTCGTGGCGGTGGCCGTTGTGGCGCACGCCGTTGTTCGCTTGGCGCGGCTGCTCACCCCTGACGCGGTGCGGATGGTGATCGCGGCATTGGCCGCTTTGGTGATGCTGCGGGCGGGCTCCGCGTCGCTTCAATTGGCGGTGATTGTGGGCGGCGGGTTGCTTGGCCTCGCGCTGTGCCGAGGCGCTGCGCTGGGTGCGCTCCAGCCAATCAGTGTGCGGATCGGGCGGCGTGTTGCGCTGTTCACCGCCGGCGGTTTTGCGCTGCTTTTGGCTCTGGCCGCGGTCGGGCCTGCTTTGGGAGTGGCAAGCGGCGGAGCCCGTGGCGAGCCCGGCCTGGTGGAGCTGGGAGCCGCGTTTTACCGAGCCGGCGCCCTCGTTTTTGGCGGTGGCCACGTGGTGCTGCCGCTGCTCGAAGTCTCGCTGGTAGAGTCCGGGTGGCTTTCATCTGGCGCGTTCATGAGCGGATATGGTGCTGCGCAAGCCGTTCCGGGACCCCTGTTCTCTGTGGCGGCGCTATTCGGTGCGCAGGCGGCGTCACCGGTCGTCGGCGGCCTGTCGATGCCGGGAGCCTTCGTTGGTGTGGCAGGCATTTTTCTTCCGGGGTTTTTGCTGCTGGTGGCGGTGCTACCGCTGTGGCAACGCATTGCGTCGGTGCGGTGGGCTCCGCCGGCCTTGGCCGGAGTCAACGCGGCGGTGGTGGGACTGCTCGCTGCCGCGCTGTATGACCCGGTGATCACGACTGCTGTGCAGTCGGGGGTGGACATCGTCATCGGGGCCGTGGCCACGCTTTTTCTGCTCCGCACTTCGCGCTCGCCACTGTGGGTAGTGGCGTGGTGTTTGGTGACGTCGGTGCTGACGCGAACCGTGCTCCTTTATTGACGCCGCCGCGCACGCGGCGCATGCTTCCGGTCCACCCGCGAATGGCACCACGTTCACCCCTGCGCTCCCATCGCTTTACAGCGCGCACACGTTGTGCACCGCTTTTCCGCACGCTCACCCACGCGCCGTAGAATGAACGCGCTTTCCTCCGCCGTATGAACGCATCGTGACGCACGTTCCTCGTGGGCAGCGGCTCTGGCCTCTGCGGCATTTGCGACAGCTGTGGCGGCAGCGGCAATTGCGACGGCTGTGGCGGCGATCGTTGTTCGTACCCGTAGCGGTGCTGGCGGCGCTCGCGCTCACTGCGGCGCACGCTGATTCGCAGCGTGGCCGCGCATTTATGGAGCCCAACGCCGAGTACTCCGGGGCGTACACGTTCGTGCGGTTGCGCTACGGTGGCCATCCGGGCTGGTCGTTCGACTATCCGGCCATGGAGCGCAACTTCATGACCATTCTGCAGGACCTGTCCACCGTTCGACCGCGCGTCCGGGAAAGCAACGTGTATGACATGGATAATCCCGAACTCTTTCGCTACACGGTGGCGTACTTGTCGGAACCGGGATTCTGGTATCCGGAAGAGTCCGAGGTGGCCGGGCTGCGTGCGTGGTTGCAGAAAGGCGGGTTTCTCATCGTTGACGATTTTCTCTTTGAGCAGTGGCAGACGTTTGAATATGCGATCAAGCAGGTGCTCCCGGGCGTGCAGATTTTTCCGCTGACCGTGGATCACCCGATTTTCCACTCGTTCTTTTCCATCGAAACGCTGGACGGCATGAATCATCCGGGGACGCCGCAGGCCCGCGCGCAATATTTTGGCATCTTCGAGGACAACGACCCGTCACGGCGGCTGATGGTCATCATCAACTACAACAACGATATTGGCGACTATATGGAGTGGTCCGGAGACGGATGGTATCCGGTCAATCTCTCCAATGACGCGTACAAGTTTGCCACGAATTACCTCGTGTACGGTCTCTCGCGATAGTTTCGCGTTCCGCTGCGCTTCGACCACGCTCCTCACACGCCACTCTTACGCTCCGGATTCTGCCCATGCCATCCGTACACGACATTTTGCTTCGCAAGGGAACCGATGTTGTTTCCTGTTCACCCGCAACGTCAGTGCGTGAGGCCGCCAGCCTCATGAACGAGCGCGGGGTTGGTGGCCTGCTGGTCGTGGACGACAACAAGCAGTTGCTCGGCGTCTTTACCGAGCGTGATATCCTGCGTCGCGTTATCGTTAAGGGGTTGGACCCTGAGTTGACGCCCGTCTCCGATGTGCACACCACATCTGTTGTGACTTGTCTGCCGGAAACCAGCCTGGACGAATGCAGCGCCATCATGACCTCCAAGCGCATTCGTCACCTGCCGGTCGCCGACAAACAAACGGTGTATGGCGTAGTCACCATTGGTGACATCCTCGCGTATCGCGTATCGGAGCAGCAATCCACGATTGAATATCTCAACAGCTACATGTTCGGTTTGCGGTAGCTGCGACGTGACCGCGAGTAGCTGCGCGGGTCTGCCTCCGGTTCGCACTTCCCCCCGTTTTCTGTGACTACTTCCGAGCACATTACTGCGCGTGAGCGCATTCCTGTTGTGGTTGTTCCCGACCACGACGACATCGCACGCCTCGTGGCCGCGCGCATCGCCGAGCTGGTGCGCGCACGCGCCGCTGAGCAACGGAGCTGCGTGCTGGGGCTGGCCACTGGCTCAACGCCCATTGGCGTGTACCGCGAGCTCATTCGTATGCACCGCGATGAGGGACTGTCGTTTGCGCATGTGATCAGCTTCAATCTGGATGAGTACTATCCAATGCCGAAGGAGAGCGTGCACTCCTATCACCGGTACATGTGGGAGAATCTTTTTTCGCAGATAGATATCAAGCGGGAGAATGTGCACATCCCCAACGGTGAAGTGGCGCGTGATGCTGTGGATGCCTACGTCGATGAGTACGAACGTGCCATCGCCGCTGCCGGCGGCATTGATTTTCAACTGCTCGGCATCGGTAAAACAGGTCACATCGGATTCAATGAGCCGGGGTCAGGCGCCGAAAGTCTCACGCGCCTGATCGCGCTCGACATGGTCACCCGACGCGATGCAGCGGCTGATTTTTTTGGTGAAGACCATGTGCCGCGTGAGGCCATCACGATGGGGGTGGCCACGATTCTGGCCGCGCGTGAGATCGCGCTGCTGGCCACGGGTGAACACAAGGCCGCGATCGTCAAGCGCGCCGTAGAAGGTGATGTGGCGATCAACGTGGCCGCCACGTTTTTGCAACGTCATGCCGGCACCACGTTCTATGTAGACGCAGCCGCGTCAGCCGATCTCACACGCATTGCCACGCCCTGGATATTGGACGAAGTGCAGTGGACCGATGAGCTCACCCTGCGTGCGGTGGTCTGGCTGTCGCTCACCACCGGCAAAGCCATTCTCAAGCTCACGGAGCGTGACTACGCCGAATATCACTTGTCGTCGCTGCTGGCGCAGCATGGCGGTGCGGGTGATGTCAACGGCCTTATTTTCAATCAGCTGGGCTCACGAATTCGCGGTCGCAGCAAGCTGCCTGTCAAGAAGCGCATAATTTGCTTTTCGCCACACCCGGACGACGATGTCATTTCCATGGGTGGCATTCTCCGCAAGCTCGTGCTCAACGATAATCACATTCTGGTGGCGTACATGACGAGCGGCAACATTGCCGTGTTCGATCATGATGTGCGACGACACGTTGACTTTCTCGTGCGGCTGGCGCGCGACCGCAATCTTGATGTGGCCGCCATATCGGCGATGCGGGACCGGGTGCTCAAGTTTCTCGTTGAGAAGAGCGCCGGCGACGTGGACAGCAAGGAAATTCAGGACATCAAGCGTGTGATGCGGGAAGCCGAAGCGGTGTCGGGCATCGAGACGTTGGGGATGAAGTCTGACGCGGCGCGTTTTCTCGACCTGCCGTTTTATCAGACGGGCAAGGTTCGCAAGGACCCCGTGAGCGGCGCCGATGTGGACATCGTGAAGCGCTTGTTGCTCGCCGAGCGTCCCGAAATTGTCTTCGTGGCCGGAGATTTATCCGATCCGCACGGCACACATCGCATGTGCAAGGAAGCGGTGGAGCGCGCACTCGATGAAGCCACCGCCGAAGACGTCACGTTCGTGCGCCCCGAAGTCTGGCTCTATCGCGGGGCGTGGCAGGAGTGGCCGATTACCGAAGCCACGTGGTTGGTGCCCATTTCTCAGGATGAGCTGCGCGTCAAGATTCAGGCGATCTTCAAGCACCAGTCGCAAAAGGACTCCGCACCGTTTCCCGGACAGGATGACCGCGAGTTCTGGCAGCGCGTGGACGCGCGCAACAAGGATACGGCCGCGTTGCTCGACCGTCTCGGGCTGGCCGAATACTTTGCCATGGAAGCGTATGTGGTGATGTGACGCAATACGCCGGCGTGTGCCTCACGTACAAAGCGTGTCGCGACGCGATAACGGCGGCGTGCAATCCGTTATGGAGGCTTGCAATACGTCACACCGGCGTGCAACACATCACGGCACGAGATGTGACGACGAAACAAGTCCGCGATACGACCACAGCTCGCCACGCGATGTTGCGGCCCTGAACGCTTCAAACGTTTGCGCCAGCTGCGTGCTGAAATAACCGGGTACCGAGTTCGGGTGCGTACCCGGTCCGCCAAACCAGCTGCGAATGATCACGCCGCGCTGGGCGAGCGGGAGTGACTGCACGTTTTGCACGTAGCGTGCGAAGTTCCCGTCGCGCATGATATAGTCTTCGGCGTTGGACGCGTACAATGCGGTGACCTCCAAACCCCGCTGCCGCACGGCTTCACCCACCGCGCGGATTGCTGAAACGCCGCCCAGATCGCCCACCACCGGAATGATCAGGTTGCGACGTTGGAGTTCCTTCACGTACTGAAAGTCCGCTTCGCGTGCGAGGTAACTCGCGCGTGTGCCGTCGAGATCGGTTTCCAGCAGTAAATCGCGGAGCGTGGGATAATAGGCACGCGGCGGACGTCCCACGGAGGTGAAACGCAGCGCCAGACCAGCTGTGATGAAGGCGTTGTGAAAGCGATCAATGGTTGTCACGTCTCGCGCCGACAGCGCCACGCCATACCCGCGCAACCGCGATTGCACCGCTTCACGTGCCAGCGCTCGACTGCTGTCCGTCGCGGGCAGGGTGTCGAGCAGCGAGACAATAACTGCGATGTCGCGCTCCATCCACGAGAGCGGATCGCGTGGCAACGGTCGGCCCAGCCACAGCGCCAGGTATTCCGCGCGGTTTCGTGCCGCATCGAACAGTGCCTTGAACAACAGATGCTGCAGCAAATTGTCGCGCCGGATGTCAACCAGGAAGGCCAGTTCAGCGCGCGTTCGTGCGATGTAGGAGAAACTCTGATCGGGGCCAACGCCAATGTAGGCACCACCGCGAACACCCTGTGCATCCAGCGCGCCCATGACGTGCAGGTAGCTGGATTCGTTTGAAATCAGGTTGTCGGTATCGAAATACCCACCAGGCTCGGAGAGGCTGTTGACCAGCCGCGCAAACGTTTCGCTGGCGATCGGTGCCAGCGGACGCGAGGGGGCGGAAGACACGCCAGCAGGAGCGCCCACGGCTGTGCGCTGCGCGCAGGCGGGCGCCGAAAACAATGTCAGCCCCACGATCAGCGACGCCAGTAATCGTTTGTGCATGTCTTCAGGATATCTTGCGGATCATGGCGGCGCGAGGTGCGAAGGTCGCGCCGGTACCTGCAGCCACGCTCCAAACGGCGTGGCGAGGTGCATCGTCGTTGTTATCATCCCTCAATCGTCGTAAGCCCGTTCATGGCTCTGCTCGCTCTTCAGGATATTGTGCTCGCCTTTGGCGGACCGCCCGTACTGGACCAGGCCACGCTCTCCATTGAGCGTGGTGATCGCGTGTGTCTGTTGGGACGTAACGGGGCGGGCAAGAGCACGCTGCTGCAGCTCATTGACGGCACCCTGCAGCCTGATGCCGGCGACGTGGTGCGGCAGGGCACGCTCACGGTCTCGCGCCTGCAGCAGGACGTACCCGATGCGCTGGGTGGGACCGTGTTTGATGTGGTGGCCAGTGGTTTGGGTGAGCTGGGTGACTTGCTGTCGCAGTATCATCACGTCAGTCACGCGCTGGCCGACGGCGCCACCGATCGTGCGCTACGCGAACTGGACCGCTTGCATCACGCCATCGACTCGGCGGACGCCTGGCAGCTCAACAATCGTGTCTCAACGGTGCTCGAACAGTTTGCGCTTGATGCCGATGCCCCGTTTGATACGTCGTCGGGTGGTCGCAAACGACAGACCTTGCTGGCACGGGCGTTGGTGCGGCAGCCCGACATTCTGCTGCTCGACGAACCCACCAACCATCTCGACATCGCGGCGATCGAGAAGCTTGAAAGCACGCTCACACAGGGTTCGCAGACGCTTGTGTTTGTGACGCACGACCGGGCGTTTCTGCGCAAAGTCGCCACGCGCATAGTTGAACTCGACCGGGGACGACTGGCCGATTGGGGCGGGGATTACGACACGTATCTCGAGCGCAAGGAAGCCGCGCTGCACGCCGAAGCGCGGGAGCGCGCCGAGTTCGATCGTCGGCTGGCGATTGAAGAAACGTGGATTCGTACTGGCATTCAGGCGCGTCGCACACGCAACGAAGGACGCGTGCGAGCGCTTGAATCCATGCGGGTGGAGCGCTCAGGCCGGCGCGAACGCGTGGGTACGGCCAAGCTGCAGTTGCAGGATGCGGAGCGCAGTGGTCGGCTGGTGGTGGAAGCGCGCGACGTGGATTTTGCACACGGCGACCGCGTGATTGCCACTGGCGTGACCGCCACCATCATGCGTGGCGATCGTGTAGGGTTGATCGGGCCCAATGGTGTAGGCAAGACCACGTTATTGCGCTTGCTGCTGGGCGAGCTTGAGCCACAGAGTGGTACGGTGCGCATCGGGACCAATCTCGAGATCGCCTACTTTGATCAGCTGCGCGAGCAGCTTGATCCGGATGCCACCGTGTTTGATGCGATTGCTGACGGCGCGGAGTTTGTGAGCGTTGGTGGCGCAGAGAAGCACGTGCACGGATGGTTGCAAGACTTTTTGTTCGCGCCGGATCGTGCGCGCACACCGGTGCGCGCGCTCTCCGGCGGTGAACGAAACCGTTTGCTATTGGCGCGCTTGTTCACCCGCACCTTCAATCTGCTCGTACTCGACGAACCCACCAACGACCTCGACATCGAAACACTCGATTTGCTGGAAGATCGATTGCTCGAGTTCAACGGCACGCTGTTGCTGGTGAGCCATGACCGTGCGTTTATCGATGCCGTTGTCACGAGCACGCTTGTGTTTGAGGGCGAGGGTGTGGTGCAGGAATACGCGGGCGGCTACACCGACTGGCTGCGTCAGCGACCTGATCTTGTCAGCAGCGCATCGTCCAAAATGCCGTCCAAAGCACCGTCCGACGCCGCGACATCTGCAGCGACCGCCTCTGCGAAGGTTTTGTCGAAGGCATCGTCGAAGGCAGCGCCGAACGCGGCCGCGAAGGGAACAGGCACCCCGTCCAGCGGCGGATCGCGCGATACACGCCAGGCTGCACCACCACGTGGCGAACGCAAAAAACGGCTGTCGTTCAAGGAAACCGCTGAACTGGCCGACCTGCCGGCGCGAATTGACATCGGTGAAAAGGCACGCGATGCGGCGTACGCGGCGCTGGCTGATCCGGCGGTATTGCGCGATGCCGATGCGGTGATCGCGGCTCGCGAAACGCTGGCACGCGTCGAGGCCCAACTGCAGCAGCTGCTCGCGCGCTGGGAGTCGCTGGAGACCATCGCGTCGGAGGGCTGAGCGCGAGCGAGGCAGCGAACGTTGCACACCCTGCGTATTCTGCTTGAGTAGCGCGACACACGCGCCGTGCCTTCCATACCGCTCCAGAGCGTTCCCGCCGATGCCATCAAGACGCGATTTTCTCAAAACCGGCGGCGTATCGCTCGGTGCACTGGCCATGGCCCCCGAGCTGCTGCGTGCGGCTGCGGGTTCGACAAACGTGGCCGCGCCCCCGGGTTTCCGTTTGCTGCCGGCACTCTACACCGATCCAGCCACGCGCGAACTCATGCTCGAAGCGCTCGATGCGGCCAAGCGTGCCGGTGCGTCATGGGCCGATGTGCGCATCAGTCGCAATCGCAACAACTCGGTGAACACCCGCGAACAGCAGGTGACCAACGTTGTGGAGAGCGACACCATGGGTTGCGGTGTGCGCGTGCTGGTAGACGGCTGCTGGGGTTTTGCCGCCACGCAGGAGCTATCGGTCACAGGTGTCGGCATGGCCGCACAAGAGGCCGCCGCGATTGCCAAGGCCAACCGTGTGGCCCGCGACCGACGTATCGAGTTGGCGCCGGCACCTGCGCATCCCGACGCGACGTGGCGCAGCGCCTACACGATCGATCCCTTCACTGTTTCTCTCGAAGACAAAGTCGGTTTGCTGCTGGCCGCGAATGCGGAAGCGCAAAAAGTGCCCACGATTCGTTTTGTCAACTCGGGTTTGTCGTTCGTGAAAGAGGAGCGCAACTACGCCAATACCGATGGGTCGGTGATCACGCAGGACTATGTGCGCAGTTGGGTCACCATGTCGTGCACGGCCGTGGCGAATGGTGAAGTGGCAGTGCGTGGACCGGAAGTGGTGCAACCGGCCGGCCGCGGTTGGGAATACGTGCTTGAAGCCGACATCACGGCCAACGCGCCCAAGTGGGCCGCTGAAGCGGCGGAAAAGCTCACGGCAAAATCGGTGGATGTGGGCCGCTACGATCTCATTCTGCACCCCTCACAGCTTTTCCTTACGATTCACGAATCACTCGGCCATCCCACCGAACTCGATCGTGTGATGGGCTACGAAGCGAACTACGCGGGCACCAGCTTCATGGCGCCGCCGGAGAAGGTACTCGGCGCACTCAAGCTTGGGCCGCCCATGCTCAATCTCATTGGCAATCGGTCGGAAGTTGGTGCGCTGGCCACCATTGGCTACGACGATGACGGTGTGCAGCCCGATGATTTTCACATCATCAAGGACGGCATCCTCAACGATTTTCAGACCACGCGTGAGCAGGCACCATTGCTCAATTGGTGGTACGAGAAAAACGGTCAGCAGCCAAGATCACACGGATGTTCGTACGCACAGAGCTGGGCTGATGTGCAGTTCCAGCGCATGCCCAATGTGTCGTTGCAGCCCGGAGAAGAGGATCTCTCGTGGAACGATCTCATTGCGGCTACGGATCGCGGCATCGCGATGATCGGTCGTTCGTCGTACTCCATTGATCAGCAGCGATACAACGCACAGTTCGGCGCGCAGCTGTGCTACGAAGTGCGAGGCGGCAAGATTGTGGGGCAGCTCAAGGATGTGGCGTATCAGATGCGCACTCCCGACTTCTGGAACTCGCTCGATATGCTGGGCGGCAAATCGAGCTATGAGTTTGGCGGCACGTTTAACGATGGCAAGGGACAGCCATCGCAGGCGAATGCGGTCAGTCACGGTTGTCCGCCGGTACGCGTGAAAAACATCAATGTGATCAATACCGGACGGTCGCTGTGAGTCGGCACAACGGATCTCCGCGCCGACTGCTCAACGCCCGCGCCGCTCATGCGATGGCGACCAACGGTGTGCTGAGCGAAACCGAAGCACAGTCGGTTGTTGAACGTGCCGTCAAGCTGTCGCAGGCAGATGCTGTGAACATCTCGGTACAGAGCGGGCGCGAAACCAATCTGCGGTTTGCGGACAATCAGATATCCACCTCCGGCGCGACAACCAACACCACGATTCGTGTGGAAAGTGTGTTTGGTGTGCGTCGGGCATCGGTAGTAACCAACGATCGCACGGACGACGGACTGCGCCGAGCTGTTGAGCAGTCTGAGATCATTGCGCGATTGGCGCCGGAAGATCCGGAGTATCTCGAGCCACTGGGCGCGCAATCGTACGAGCCGATTCCGGCGTGGTTTGACAGCACGGCCGAGCTTGGTGCTGATGCGCGAGCCCAGGCTGCGCTAACCGCGCTCACACCGGCACGTGCGGCCAATGATCTCACGGTGGCCGGCTACATCGTGTGCAATGCGAGTGCGTCAGCGCTTGGCAACAACGACGGGTTGTTTGCGTATCATCGCAGCACCAATGCGAATTATACGCTCACGGCGCGCACCAACGACGGTACCGGGTCGGGGTGGGTGGCGGCCGAAGACAACGATTGGACGCAGATTGATTTTGATGCCGTCGCGCGTGATGCAATCGACAAGGCGCGGCGTTCGCGAAATCCGGTGGCGATTGAACCGGGTCGTTACACCGTGATATTTGAACCCGAGGCTACGGCCAATCTTGTATCGGTGATGCGCGGCGCGCTGCAGGCGCGTTCGACCGACGAAGGACGGTCGGCATTTTCAAAAGCGGGTGGCGGCACGAAGGTCGGCGAAAAGATTCTCGATGAACGGGTGACGATTTCATCCAACCCGCGTGATCCGCTCGTGCTGGCCGCTCCGTTTGATGGGGATGGCATGCCCGTGCAAGAGGAGACCTGGATTCGGAACGGCATCCTGGAGAAGCTGTCGTACTCGCGGTATTGGGCGCAGCGTCAGGGTCAGCCGCTCACAACCGGAGGTGGTTCCCTGCGCATGGACGGCGGCACCGAGACAATGGCATCAATGATTGCCAACACCGAACGCGGCATTGTGGTCACGCGGCTGTGGTACTTGCGCTCGGTGGACAATCGCACGCTGGTGTACACCGGACTGACGCGCGACGGCACGTTTCTCGTTGAGGGCGGCAAGATAGCGCGCTCCATCAAGAACTTCCGATTCAACGACTCACCGCTCTTCATGCTCAACAATCTCCAAGCGCTGGGTCCGGCGGTGCGCACGGCTGGCGGTGGCAGTCTGGTGATGCCGGCCATCAAGGTGCGCGATTTCAACTTCACCAGTTTGTCGGACGCGGTGTAGTCAATTGCGTTAGCTTTTCCTTATCGCCCGCCGATTTGGCTGCGCGGTGCCTCGTGACGCGGCTGTCCGGGTGCCATTTTCACTTGAGACAAGGAGTTCTGCCACGTGGCACGAAAGCCCAACTACGATTTTGAGCGTCGGAAGAAGGAACAGGATCGCAAGAACAAAAAGGACGCCAAGCGGGAAGAGCGGGCACGCCGAAAGGCTGCTGGCTTGCCGGAAGAGATTGAAGGCATGGTGCAGGACGAGAATGGTGATTGGGTCATGGTTGAAGTAGACCCCGACGCCGACGATCAGGCCGATGGTGACAGCGGCGACGAAACCGACGATGACGTCAGGCAGCCCGCGTAACGTGTCAGCGCCGCCACTCGAATGCGCGTCGTGATGGTGCGCGCCGGTAAACCACTCAAGGGCCACCGTGTCGCCCTTCGACGCGACGTTCGGACCATTCACCGGGCAGGCGTGAAAGTACGAGTTGTCCGCCTGTAGCCGGGCGGGCTGAGTCCACACACCGTCCACTTCGCGCACAATCGCGATGTCGCGATTTGTGCGTTGGTGCGATCGCGATAGACGATGACGCGTCCGCGGCGAGATCGCCGTTGTCGAGCGCCGTTATGCCAGGAAAAGCGGCCCGGTTCACAAACAGCGATCGAGGGCGCGCAACATCGCGCGGTTCCCTCCATGTGCCGTGGCGCCTGGTAGCAAACCGCAATGTGTGTGCTGCGCGGCCGACATGTTGCGTGCAGCTCAAAGGAAGGGCGCCGTTGCTGGCCGCCACGAGATTAAGCGTGTGGGCTGCTGCACGCTAATCCCACGCCAGTCGACGTCGCGGGACGATCACAGCCTGATCCAACGGTTTGCCGAAGTCCCGCGTCCCTTGCGTACGCAGCGTGGGAAATTTTCTGCACTGCCTTAACGACTGCGGCTCGTCTTCGTCCACTCGCTTTGTGAATACTCTACGATCTCTGGCCCTCGGGGCCCTGTTCCTTTTGCTCGGCCTGGCTTCGCCGTTGGCAGCGCAAGGTGTCGACATCATCCGCGGACGCGTGACGGGCCCGGATGGCGCTGGCATTGCCAATGTGACAGTTACGGCTACCACGCTCGAAGGTCAGGTGAACCGCAAGGTGACCACCGACAAGAATGGTCGATACACCATCTCGTTTCCGGGCGGCGAGGGTGACTATTGGGTGAGCTTCAACGCCATCGGACTGGCCCCGCGCCGCTACCAAGTAAAGCGCACGGCCGATCAGGAGATTCTGATCGCCGACGCCCGCATGACGCCACAGCCGTTCAGCATTGATGCCGTGACCACCACTGCCCGGGCGCCGGTGAGCCGCGGTGATACGGTTGGCGACGTGAGTGGCAACGAGCAGGATCTGCTCAATGGCGTGGACCCGGGACTGCTCACCGCCGCCCAAATGGGCGATCTGGCCGCCATGGCCTCAGCCATTCCCGGCATCCAGCTTATTCCGGGTGCCGACGGGGGCGCCGATCAGTTCTCCGTGTTTGGTCTGGGTGGCGATCAGAACAATACGCAGCTCAATGGCCTGAACTTCGGCGACGGCAGCATTCCGCGCGACGCGGCGCTGTTTTCGTCCGTCTCCACATCGCCGTACGATGTAGCGCGCGGCGGCTTTTCCGGCGGCCAGATCACGCTGCGCACCCGTTCGGGGTCCAACTTCATGCGTCGCAATCTGAGCTCAGACTTGGAAGCGCCGCAGCTGACGTGGGCCGATCGGATCGCCACAGCCACCGGCCAGCAGCAGACGCGCTTGTCGCTCGGCGGTGGAGCGTCCGGCCCGATCTCGCCCGACCGTCTGTTCTATAACAGCTCATTTCAGTTTGATCGGAATCAGAACGATCTGCAAACATTGTTGAACACCAATCCCGTGGGTTTTGCCTCCAACGGTGTGGCGGCCGACTCCGTGTCGCGGCTGCTGGGCATTCTTGGTACGCAGTCGCTGCCGTCGAACATTTCGGGTTTCCCGGGACAGCGCATCAACGATCGGGGCAGCTTGCTCGGCAGCATTGACTTTACGCCGCTGAGCTCAGTGCGTGGCAATACGTATTCGCTGGCGTTCTCCGGCAATATGAATCGCAATGTTCCCGTTGGCGGTGGCGGATTGTCTACGCCATCACGCAACGACAAGCGGCTCAGCTACAGTGGATCGATGCAGTTGCGCCAAAGCGGACTGTTGGGGTTCATGGGCGTTCTTACCGAAACATCGTTCGGCGCAAACATCAGCCGACAGAACAACGATGCCTATGCATTTCTGCCGTCGGCCAGCGTGCGCGTGAACTCGCAGTTTGAAGACGGCACGGCCAGCGTGCGCAATCTGCAGTTTGGTGGCAGCCCCAACAGCAATCAGGAAGAGGGCACAGCCGGCTACGGATTCGTGAACACGCTTTCGTGGTTCAGCGACGACAATCGGCACCGCGTGAAGCTGACGTCGGAAGCCCGCTACGAGAGCTATTGGGAAGATTTCACCAACAACCAGCTCGGCACATTTTCTTTCAACTCGCTGAGCGATCTCGAGTCGGGAACTCCGGCATCCTTTACGCGCCAGCTCGCGCCGCGTCGTCGCAATGGCAGCATTGGTATTGCCGCGATGTCGCTCGGCGATGCGTGGCGTCCATCCGATAACCTGCAAGTGCAATACGGTGTGCGCGTTGACGGGAACCGGTTCTTCAACGGACCCACGAGCAATCCCGATGTCATCAGCGCCTTTGGGGTGGACAACGCGGTGGTGCCCAACCGCTTGTATGTGAGTCCACGTGTTGGTTTCTCATGGACGTATGGCACGGCTGATCAGGTGGCGTTCATTCCTGGACAGGCGCGCGTTCCGCGGGCGATTTTGCGCGGCGGCATTGGCCTGTTCCAGAACGCACCGCGCACACAGCTGGTGCAAGGTGCGATAGACAACACTGGGTTGCCGAACGGTTTGCAGCAGCTCACCTGTCTTGGTTTGGCTGCACCATCGCCAAACTGGAGTGACTATCAGGTAGACGTGGCCAACATTCCGTTGGAGTGCGCTGATGGCACCAGCGGCACCGTGTTCGCCAACAGGAATCCCAATGTTTCCCTGTTCGCGTCTGATTTTGTCACACAGCGTTCGTTGCGCTCCAACCTGCAGTGGTCGGGCGCGATCCTGCAAAATCGTTTCCGCGCCAGCGTGGATGCGACGTATTCAATGAACTATGGACAATCGGGCGGTATCGATCTCAACTTCCCGGCGCTGCAGCAGTTTACGCTGGCCAACGAAGCGAATCGCCCGGTGTTTGTGTTGCCCACAGAAATCGTGCCGGGCACTGGTCAGGCGGCGTGGCGCAATTCGCGCTTTGTTGACCAGTTCGGACGTGTGACACAAACGCGCTCCGATCTCAAGTCGGAGAGCAAGCAGCTGACCGTTCGTATCAACCCGCTCGCCTTCAACTCGAAGTTCCGCTGGAATACCAGCTATGTACTCTCTGATGTTCGTGAACAGTTTTACGGCTTTCAGAGCACGGTGGGTAATCCGCTCTCCACGGAGTGGGCCCCGGGCAGCTTCTCGCGCCATCAGTTCCAGGTCGGACTCTCGCGTGAGTTCTTTGAAGCGGTAACGCTCGGTTGGAGCTTTAACATTCGTTCCGGCACGCCGTATACGCCGGGCATTGTGGGCGATGTGAACGGTGACAGTTACGGCAACGATCGTGCGTTTATCTTCAACCCCGCTGACGTCCGTGGGTCCGACCCGGTGCTCGCCAACAGCCTTGAATCTCTCATGGCCATCACGAGCGGACAGGCTCGTGCGTGTCTGCAAGCGCAGATGGGGCGCTTGGCCGCCCGCAACTCCTGCCAAGGTCCGTGGAACGTGACCGGCAACATCAACATCAGCATCAACTCCATACGCGTTGGTTTGCCTCAGCGCGCGCGTTTGAACGTGCAGGTGCAGAATCCGCTTGGTGGCATTGATCGTCTGGTAAACGGCCAGGCCAATCTCAAGGGATGGGGCCAGGTTATTCGTCCCGACCAGTCGCTGCTGTTTGTGCGTGGGTTTGATCGGGAAACCAACACGTACCGTTACGAAGCCAACGAGCGCTTTGGTAACACCAATCCGCAGTTGTTCTCTGATCGCAGCCCAACGCTGATGACCGCGCAGCTGAGCTTTGACGTAGGGCCCACACGTGAGCGGCAGCAGCTGCTGCAGCAGTTGGATCGTGGCCGCACGCGGCCCGGCAACAAGCCCACGTTGCAGCAGCTGCGTGGAACGGTGAGCGCCGGGCTGGTAAACCCGATGGCGCAGATTCTGCAGCAATCAGATTCGTTGAAGCTCACGCGTGTGCAAGCAGACAGCATTGCCACGCTCAACCGGTGGTACGTGCTCAAGAGTGACTCGGTCTGGACCCCGTTGGCGCGTGAGTTCGCCGAGTTGCCGGATCGCTTCAACCACGACCTCGCGTTCGACAAGTATCGCCGCGGTCGTGAGCAGTCGGTTGACATGTTGCTCCGAATCGTACCCGATATCAAAAGCCTGATGAGCGACGCGCAGTATCGCCTGCTGCCTGATCAGCTGGCCAGCTTTATGGATCCGCGGTCACTGCGGGCTGTTCGCTCCGGGACCGCCGGTGGTGGCGGTGGTGGATTTGGCGGCGGCGGCGGCGGCGGTGGTGGTGGTGGACGTGGCGGGCGCGATTAATGCGCGAGCTCACGAACTATTTGTGGTGCAGGCCTTCTTTCTCTGAGCTGTCCAAGATGCTACGTCATACAGTACTTACTCTTTCGACTATCGTCTGCAGTGCGTCGTTGCTGGCCGCGCAGGACTCAGCGCAGGTTGCCGGTGTCGCAATTCCCGTTCGTCAACTGGGCCCGATCGAGGCCAAGGCGGAGCAGCCGCTCGGCAACGTGAACACGTTGCGTGCGCTGTCCAACGGCAGCGTGTTCATCAATGACGGCCAGCGTCGTCAGATTCTGCTGTTCGACCAACAGCTGAAGATCGCGAAGGTGGTAGCGGATACGCTTGAAGCGGCCTTGCCGTACGGTCAGCGTAACGCGGGGATGTTGCCGTACGTTGGTGATTCCACCCTCATTGTGGATCCGGCTTCGCTGTCGTTGCTGGTGTTGAACGCCAGGGGCGAGATGGTGCGCGTGATGGCGTTTCCCCGCACACGCGACATCTACGCACTGGCCAGCGCCAACTTTGGCACGCACGCGTTCGATTCGCAGGGGCGGTTGATCTATCGCTCAGAGCAAGGCGGTGGACCGCCGCTTGGCATGCAGTTTGGCGGTGGTGATTTTGGCGGCGGGCGTGGTGGGCGTGGCGGGCGAACTGCAACGACGACCACGCCTGCCGCAGTGTCTGGCTCGGCCGCTGGTCGCACGGCCTCAACTACGCCATCGGCGGCGGACATTCGACGCCAGGTGGCGGCGGTCGCCGAAGATCGCTTTCCCAGTGGCAATAGTGCACAGATCAGCGTTGGTGGCGTGCGTCGTACCCGCTCTTTCAACGATCGGATTCTTCCCGATTCCATTCCGATCCTGCGGGCTGATTTCGACACACGCAAAATCGATACGGTCACGTTCATGCGCGTCACCAATCCGCAGTTTGAGATGAAGCAAACGGAAGACGGTGGTACGCAGGTGAACGTGAAAATGAACCCGCTGCCGCAGAACGACGATTGGGCACTCATGGCCGACGGGTCGGTGGCTGTGGTGCGCGTGCTCGACTACCGCATTGACTGGTTCAAGTCGGATGGGACGCTGGAGCGCTCGGAGCCGTTGCCTTTTGACTGGAAGCGCATTTCGGATGATGAGAAAACGAGCATGGTCGATTCGCTCAAGGCGGCGGCCAAAGAGGCCACCGAGCGCGCGCAGCAAATGATGAATGGACCACGCGGTTTCCGTCCCGGGTTCGAACCGGTGGAGGCCGAGATGTTGCCCGACTATTATCCGCCGCTTCGTGCGGGCACGTCGCTGGCTGACTACGATGGCAATATCTGGTTGCTGCCAGCCACATCCACGCTAGTGTCGCCGATGGCCGCACTCGGAGGCCGTATCCCGGGTGGATTTCCGGGTATGCCGGGCGCTGCGGCGGGTCCGGCAGCGGCTGGTCTGGCCTACGATGTCGTGAATCGGGCCGGCAAGATTGTGGAGCGGGTGCAGATTCCCGCGGGTCGCACGATTGCCGGATTTGGTCCCGATGGCGTTGTGTATCTGCTCGATCGTAAAGGACGCGAGGTGTTTCTTGAAAAGGCGCGCCGGCTGTCACCGCAGTAAGAGACGCTTGGCATTATCCTGTTGCATAGCGCGCCTGTCACGTGGAAACGTGGCGGGCGCGCGTGCGCGTTACCTTGCAGCGTAGTCGGGTGTACCAAACAACCGTCTGATTCAGCCACTCACACAGGAGCAGGTTCGCGCGAGATGGCGCGGCGTGCACCGCCAAAGGAACATGTGTCATGTCTTCTGCCGCATTGAATCGCGCCCCAATCTGCACCGCTGGCCGCCCGCTGTCGCGTGCAGCGTTTATTGCCTGCAGCGCGTTGGCGCTGGGTGTGTTGTCGTTACCGTTGTCGCCGAGCAGGCTGAATGCGCAGGCGGCAGCGCAGACATCGGTCAAGCCCGCACCTGAGATTTATTTGCAGGCGCCGCAAAACAACGCTGTTGTTGGCCCGTCGTTTACGGTGAAGTTTGGGTTGCGTAACTACGGTGTCGCGCCGGCAGGTGTGAACATCAATGGCACTGGTCACTTCCATATTCTGATCAATGTGGAACCGCCGGCCGCGGGCGTGCTGATCCCGTCCGATTCACTGCACCGTCATTTTGGTGGCGGACAAATCGAGACCACGCTGGAACTGGCGCCGGGCACGTACACGCTGCGCGCGGTGCTGGCCGATCACGAGCACAAGGTGATCAGTCGCGAGCTTGTTTCGGCGCCGATTCGTGTGACGGTGCGGAGTCGCGACTGAACCGCAGTTTTCACCTCGCTGGTCCTACCGGCCGCCCGTGCAACGTAAAGAGTGTGTTGGGAACGTGTGCACGCCTGGCGGAGACGGCTGTCGGTTCGCCGAGCCTCGGGTACTTGGGACGACTGATACGGGTTGTCACCGCGGAGGCACAGAGGACACGGCAACGGCAACGGCAGAATATTGGAATGGGTCGTAGCATGTCGCGTGTGCGCGGCGTTTCCCGTTCGTTTGCCGTGCCGCGTAGTGTTTCTGCGTCTCTGCGGTAAAAGCAGTTCACCATCAAGTAAGAGATTGGGCGCAACTGACACAGCCTTCACCGCGGAGGCACAGAGGACACGGCAACGGCAACGGCAAAATGTTGGAATGGTACGCATCGTGTCGCACGTGCGCGGCGTTTCCCGTTCGTTATGCAGTGCCGCGTTGCGTCTCTGCGTCTCTGCGTCTCTGCGGTAAAAGCAGGCTCCCGTTCCTCAGGGAAACGGTCCAGGCAATCTGCTCGGGTCAGAGATACGGCGCGCCGAGTCGGGCGATACCATCGCGCAATCGCACTGGTAGCGAACGTGCCCGAAGTTCCTCGCGAGTGAGCGACTGCGCCGATGCAATGCGGCTGTCTATCAATGCATCGAGCTGTGCCGTGAGATCAGGATCGTAGCATTCCAGATTGAATTCGAAATTGAGCAGGAAGCTGCGTGTGTCCCAATTTGTGGAGCCGATCAGACACCACTGACCATCAACGGTGAAGGCCTTGGTGTGATCAAATGGCGGTGCCGATCGGAAAACGCGCACGCCTTTTTGCAGGAGTGGAACGAACTGCGGCGTCATGGCCCAATCCATGATCGGAATGTTGCTTCGGTCGGGGATCACTACATCGACAATCACACCACGCATTGCCGCGACCTGCAAGGCGCGAAGTAATACGTCGTCAACCAGAAAGTACGGGCTGATAATGCGCACGTGATGCGTAGCGGCCGACAATGCGCCCAACACGAGTTCGAGAATGTTCTCTATGTCGCTGTCCGGGCCATCGGGAACGCCGCGAGCGACGACATTGCCAACGCGCCCCAATCGCGGAAACCATGGCTCGCGGTCGAGTGCTTCGCGCGTAACAAACGCCCAGTCCATGGCGAACGCACGCTGCAGCTCATATACCACGGGGCCTTGCACACGAAAGTGCACACAGCGTATCGGATCGGCGGGCCGTTTTTCCAGCCAGTGGCCCACACGAATGTTCATGCCGCCGGTGAAACCCAGCTGTCCGTCTACTACCAGAATCTTGCGATGATTGCGAAGATTGGCGTACGGCGCGAAGCGCGGCAGGCGTGTTGGCAGGAATGTCGCCACGGAAATGCCGGCCGCGCGCAGCTGCGCCACCATCGATGGACGGGAATAGCGCGAGCCCACATCGTCAATCAGCACCCGCACTGCAACGCCGCGCGCTGCCGCGACGGAAAGTGCATGCAGAAACGCTTGTCCGGCCGCATCATAGTCGAAGATATAGCTGACCAGGCTGATCGTTTGCTGCGCTCCATCAATGGCGGCGAGCATCGCCGGGTACGCTTCCCCACCATTCTGCAACAGCTCAATGGCATTCCCAGGCAGCAGCGGATTGCCCGTGGCCTCGTAGCCCAGCCGCGCCAGCCCCGGTAGCGTGGGATGTTGCGCTGAGAGGGTCTGGAGAAAGTCCCCGCCGGCCTGCACTGATCGAAAGTCGCCGGTATCGCCCAGGATCGGCTGTCGCTTGAGCGCCGACGCGGCACGCCTGATTCGGTTGATTCCGAACGAGACGTAGAGCATTGAGCCGATGATCGGCGCAAGCCACGCCAGACCGACCCAGCCAATGACGGCCGATACCTGTCGCTTCCGCAGCACGGCATCAATTGTGACGCTGATGGCGCCCGCGATATGCGCGAACGACACAAGCAGCGGCCACAAGTCCGACAGGAAGACGAGCATACGCTCCATGATGTACGGCCACCGTGATTCAGACAATGGTGGTACGGCTCGCACACAGAGTAATTTGCCACCATGTCGACACGTTTGGTTGTCAAATCCGACCCGCTCAACGCGGAGTCACCACTCGCGGCGCTCGTCGCACCCATCACGCCCACCGCGCTGCACTATGTACGCAGCAACTTTCCGGTGCCGTGTCTCGCGCGGGAGCAGCATGAGCTCACGGTACTGGGCGCCGTGACCCAACCGCGCACCCTCACGTGGGACCTGCTGTGCGCGTTGCCGCAGCATGAGATCACGGTCACCATGGAGTGCGCCGGCAATGACCGGTTGGGACTGCATCCACTGCCCGCCGGTGAACCGTGGCAGAGCGGAGCCGTGAGCACTGCCACGTGGCGCGGTGTGCGATTGCGCGACGTGTTGGCCATGGTGCAACTGCACGACAATGTGCTGGAAATTGTGGCGCAGGGCGCCGACCACGGTCCGCGTGATGACGCCAACGCGCCGCACGACGTGATCTTTGAACGCGCGCTGCCCCTTGATGTCGCTCAACACCCCGATACGCTGCTGGCGTTTGAAATGAATGGCGACCCGTTGTTGCCGGAACATGGCGCGCCAGTTCGTCTTGTGGTACCGGGCTGGTATGGCATGGCCAACGTGAAGTGGATCAAGCAGCTCCGTGCGGTCACCGAGCCGTTTACGGGATACTTTCAGCGCCAGCGCTACGTGTATCAGGATGCCGAGGGCGAGCGAGCCGTCACGCGAGCACGTGTGAAATCTCTCATGGTGTCGCCCACCACCGATTCGCCGCTTCTCGAGGGACAACCGTGCGCCGTGCACGGCTGGGCATGGTCCGGATACGGCCCCATTTCGCGCGTCGACGTGGCGGTTGGAGGTGGCGATGTATGGCACGCGGCCGAGCTGGCAGCGCCGGTGGGGGCCCATGCGTGGACGCCATGGTCGCTTGTGATTCCGGCGTTGCCACCCGGGCGCCTGGTCTTGCGCAGCCGCGCCAGTGATGAGGCCGGTTTCACCCAGCCGGATGTGGTGGTCTGGAACGCACTCGGCTACGGCAACAATGCCGTGCGGCCGCTGGTGTTCGATGTGAAGGCGGCGGCGAGTGCATGATCGGTGGCTCGCTGCGTGGGTAGTCGGGTAGTAGCATAAGTGAGCGGTATTCTTGCGGTCGGTCTAACACACACGGATGGCCGTCTGCTCCATCGTAACCTTGGGCGGATCTCGAATGGACGTACTCATCAACACCGATAGCAGCGTCGAAAACACCGCAGCGCTCAGTGAGCATGTGGAAACCAGCGTTCGGAGTGCGCTCGATCGCTTTTCCAGTCGATTGACCCGCGTTGAAGTGCACTTGAGCGACGAAAACAGTCACAAGCACGGACCGGAGGACAAACGGTGTCTCATCGAGGCGCGTATTGCCGGACGTCAGCCCACTGCGGTCACACACCACGCACCGGACATTGACAAGGCGGTGTCAGGCGCGCTCGACAAGATCAAGAGCGCGCTCGACACGGTGTTCGGCAAGCTCGCCACGCACTGATCCGGACGCGGTGCGCAACGTGACGAGACGTTGCGCACCGCCAATGCGCACCGCCATTGCGCACCGCCATTGCGTACCGCGAATGCGCACCGCGAATGTGTAGCACAGGTGCGCACCGCTATCTCGCATGGCGCGCGGCTCAGTTCGCCGCGCTGGCGGCCCGCTCTACCTGCTCCAGCACACGGAGCAGGTTGCCGCTCCAAATCTTTTCGATCTGCGCTTCGGTGTAACCGCGACGCACCAGCTCCAGCGTCACGTTGAACGTCTCGCTGGCGCTGCGCCATCCTTCCACTCCGCCACCACCGTCAAAATCCGAGCTGATACCGGCGTGGTCAATGCCAATGCGCTTGACCACATAGTCAATATGATCGGCAAAGTCGGAAATGGTGGCTGCCGGATCGGCTGGATAACGACGCGCCGTGATGTCTTCCTGCTTGGACAGGAACTCGTTGCGACGTGCATCGGGCAGCGCCGCAATCGCCGCTGAAATGTCGCGATTGTTGGCACCCGCCACACCGTACTCCTCGCGCAACGCGTCCACCGCTGTCTGGCGCTGCGCATTCTTTTCCGGGTTGCACTTCACATACGTGTTGAACGCCACGAGCTGAATCACACCGCCGTTGGCCTTCATCGCGTCAAGCTGCTCGTCGTCCAGATTGCGACTGTGATTGCAGATCGCGCGCACGCCGGAGTGCGACGCAATGATCGGTGCCTTGGTGAGCGCAACGGTTTGCAGCATGCTCGCCTTCGATGGATGCGAAATGTCGATCATGATGCCGAGCTTGTTCATTTCTACAATCACTTCTCGGCCGAGCGGACTCAGGCCGTTGTGCAACCATACATTGTCACGTTCGCCGGTATTGGAATCGGACAGCTGGCTGTGTCCATTGTGCGCCAGCGACATGTAGCGTCCGCCCAGCGCGTGAAACTGGCGCACGTTGGTGATGTCGGAGCCAACAGAAAAGCCGTTTTCCATACCAATGAACACCACCTTCCGTCCGCTGGCATAGATCGCGCGGGCTTCGGCGGCTGTGCGCGCCAGTCCAACGCGGGTTGGTGCAATGGTGTCGGTGAGGCGATGAATCGCTTCGAACTTCTCCATCGCCGAGGCCTTGGCGCGGGCAAACCCCTCGGCGTTGAGCTCTGCTGATTGGCCCACGTAGACGATCAGAAACGCTGCGTCCAGCCCGCCCTCTTCCATCTTGACCAAGTCCACTTGGGTGCGCGGCAAGCGGTCGGCATAGTTGGACCCGTTGCGCTGAAAGTTGGCCGGACTGATGTCCACGTGCGTGTCGAGAGTCATCACGCGCTCGTGAATTGCCCGAGCGCGGGCCAGCATGGCGGGATCGTCAGACGGACGGGGCTGCGCGGAGAGCGTGGCGACCGCTGGAACGGCGATCGACAAGGCGGCGAACAGCGCGCCAGTGTGCAAAGCGTGCAGAGCGCGCAAAGTGTGCAAGGAGCGGAACATGGTGCGTGGCGCCGGTATAGGGATCAGCGGAGACGTGCCTCTCGTAACCTACGTGGCCCATTGACGGTGCGTTGGTGGGATGTCCTGTTGAAGCCGTATTTTGACGAACAGCGGATTGCGACCAGCGTTGAGCCGCGAACGCGCACATATTCCAAGGCTCGCCACCTTTCTCGGAGTGCTTCCAGATGCCCGATTATCCGCTCTCGTCGGCCCGTACGTCGGCCCGTACGTCTGCTCGTACGTCAGCCCGTACGCTGGCTCATGCCACTGCCTGTACCACGCAGGCTCCCGCGTCGCGTGTACACGCTGTTTCGCGGCACGCGCAAGCCGTCGTGCGACGCGCTGCTCTCACGGTCATGGCAACCGCCACCGCCGGCATTGCTGTTGCGACGATACCGGCGGTGCCATTTGCCAACACCGCGCTCCTGGCGCAGAGCGCCGCGCCGTCCGCGTCCGCTCCCTCGCCCATCAAGTTTGCGCGCTACGCTCACGTGGCCAACGACGGGCGGATTGCGTTCACCTATCAGGATGACATCTGGCTGGCTGATAGCGATGGCAGCAACGCGAGTCGACTCACGTCACATGTGGCGCGCGATTTCATGCCGCGCTTTTCGCCCGACGGCGCGTGGATTGCGTTTACCAGCAATCGCATGGGGAACAACGATGTCTACGTGATGCCGGTGACAGGCGGAGAACCCAGGCAGCTCACATGGCACAGCGGCGACGATCAGGCGTTTTACTGGACGCCGGATGGTCGGGAGGTGGTGTTTGCGTCGGGTCGGAGTGTGAACATGTGGGGCTCACCCCTCTACCGCGTGGCGCTCGACGGCACGATCCCCCGCCCGTTACCCATGGACGCCGGCCGCAGCGGCATGATCAAGCAGGATGCGACCATGGTGGCCTTCAATCGATCGCTCTCCTCGTACTGGCGCAAAGGCTATCGCGGCAACAACAACGCCGACATCGCCGTACAGGATCTGCGCACGGGAGTTATCACGGAGCTGACGGATCTCGATGTCAAGCAGTATGAATCGCACGTGCACGACGTGCACCCGATGTGGGGCACCGACGGACGCATTTACTATGCCTCGGAGCGTGATGGGACGTTTAATATCTGGCGCATTGCGGCCACCGGTGGTGCACCGGAGCAGGTCACAAAACACAACGATGATGGTGTGCAGTTTCCGTCGATTTCGCCCGATGGCTCCCGTTTGATTTACGAAAACGGATTTGCGCTCTGGACGCTCGATGTGCCGTCTGGCACGCCGCGACAGATCGAGATTCGCATGGCCACCGATCCCAAGGAGAATCACTGGGGTGTAATTGCGGCCAATAATCGTGCCGACGGGTTCACCGTCTCGCCCAGCGGAGATTACATCGCGGTAGACGTGCACGGCGACATT
The DNA here is from genome assembly GCA_038203945.1 of Gemmatimonadales bacterium. Classification (GTDB taxonomy): domain Bacteria; phylum Gemmatimonadota; class Gemmatimonadetes; order Gemmatimonadales; family Gemmatimonadaceae; genus JAABRT01. The sequence continues at coordinate 6,768 of JBBRDJ010000002.1, read as the reverse complement.
GTCACAGTGCCCACCGAAAGTGGTGTTGGCGAGATGACGCGTGTGACCTCATCTCCGTGGCGTGAACGCAGTCAGAGCTGGTCGCCCGATGGTCGCCACATTGCGTACATCTCCGATGAATCCGGCGAAGAAGAAATCTGGGTGTGGCAGCGTGCGGCCGGGACCCGTAAACAAGTCACCACTCACGAGTCCATCAAAGGCGATCTCACGTGGTCCATGGACGCGAAGAAGCTCGCATTCACCGCCGACAATCGTTTGTGGGAGTTGGACGTGACCACCGGTGCATCGCGTGAACTGGCGCACAATCCGGCCGGCGGTTTTTCGATTGCGCAGTACTCACCGAGTGGGCGCGAGTTGCTCTATACGCGCCGCGATGATGACCAGAACGCCGAAGTCTATCTTTTTGACATTGCCAACCAGCGCGAATACAATGTGTCGGACAATCCGTTCAATGATGGCAGTCCGCTCATCACGACTGATGCCAAACATGTGTTGTTCACATCGGCGCGTGATGGTGGAACGAGCCAGGTGTTTATCGTGTCACTGGCACGTCGCGCCGAAGATCCGGCCGATCCCCTCGTGCGCGAACGACTGAAGCGTGCCAGCAGTCGCGCGGAGCGTGCCGACAGCAGCGCTGACAGCGAAGCAAAAGGTGCCAACGCCGTGGCGGCGACATCGTTGGCCGCCATCACGATCGATACAGTGGGCATTGGCCGACGCGCGATTCAGCTCACCAGCGGAGCGGGGAGCGCCGCCAATCTCTTTCTGTCGCGCGATGGCCGAGCCGTGCACTTTACGGTGAGCGGAGCGTCTGGTGATGACGCAAACGGATTGTTCAGCATGGGACTGGACGGACAGAATCGACGTCGTGTGGCCCCGGGCAGTTTCCCCGGACTGACACCAAGCACCGATCGGCGTATGGTGTTCTTCCGTCGCTCGGCCGGTGCTGGCGACAGCGATGGACCACCCAGCACTACTGGCAGTGAAGTGCACAAGCTCACCCTCGCCACCCCGCAGCGCACCGAGCGTGTGGATTTTTCGTTTGACGTGCGTGTGGACAGGCGTGCCGAGTGGCGGCAGCTGCTCGCGGAATCGTGGCGTGTGATGAAATACCGCTTCTACGACGAAAACATGCATGGTCGGGACTGGAACGCGATTTGGCGCACGTATGAACCGCTGCTCGATCATGTCGGGACCAACGAGGATGTCTACGACCTGGCCAACGAAATGATTGGCGAGCTCAATGCGTCACACACCGGCGTGAGTGGCCCGCCCACGCGCTCCATGCCACGCATTGCACAGACCCGACTGCTGGGGCTGGAGCTTGTGGCCGACAGTACTTCCAGGCATTACCGCATTTCCCATATTCACGCCAATGGTCCGGCCGACAAGGAGTGGTTGGCGCTGTCCACGGATGATTACGTGTTCAGCATTGATGGGGAAGACCTCAAAGCGGGTGACAATTATTGGCGCACGTTGAGCAATGCTCTCAACACCTATGTGCCGGTTCGAGTGGGAAAACGCGCCGATGGGTCAGATGCGAGAACAGTACGCATTGCCACCGTCACCTCACTGAGCGATATCAAGTATGAGGAATGGGTCGCGCAACGCCGTGCCATTGTCGATGAAGCAACAGATGGTCAAATCGCTTATGTGCACATCAGGAGCATGAACCAGCCGTCGTTGGCCACGTTTCGCAACGAGATCAATCAGTTCAGCAACAAGGCCGGCATCATTGTTGATATTCGTTTCAATGGTGGAGGCAACATCGATCAGGAACTCATCGATATTCTTGAACGACAGCCCTATCAGTTCTGGAACAACCGCAGCGGTTCGCGTGTCTGGGGACGTCGTCCGCGTCAGGCGATTGCCGGTCCCAAGGTCATGCTGGTGAACGCGCGCTCCGGTTCAGACTCCGAAGTCACGCCCATGGCATTCCGGCAGCTCGGGCTTGGCCGCATTGTCGGAAATCCCACGGCGGCGGCCGTCATTGCGACGGGCAGCTATACGCTGATCAACGGTGGCAGCATTCGCACACCGGGCTCGCTGGTGGTGACCTATGACCCGAGCAAGCCCAACAACTACGGTGTGAATCTGGAGAACTACGGCGTGCCACCCGATGTGTGGGTGCAGAACACGCCAATGGACGAGTTGGCCGGACGCGATCGTGAGCTGCAGGAAGCAATCGCCGAAGCCATGCGCATGTTGCGTGCGGCCCGTTCGGCCAACGAGGAGGATGCGGGTGCGCCATAAGCGGGCAGCGCTGTTGTGTGCAAGCGTCGCGCTGTTGTCGGCGTGCGCGGGTCTCTCTGGCTCGCCAGCGTCGTCTGAGACGCCAACGCTCACCGCCGCCGAAGCAACGGCCGCGCTCGAGATGTGCTGCGGCGATAGTGCAATTGGCGTAGGCTTGCGCATTGCCGCCGACTACAAGGAGCCAAGCATCACCGCGCGACGCTTCACGCATGCGCAGTTCTGGTTGGCGGTGCAGCCCATGGCGGAATACGCACGGTTCAATGTGCAAACGGTGGGCCAGTCGTCGCAGGGTCGTGCGCTGCGCACGATTACCATTGGGCGCGGTCCTACCAAGGTGCTGTTGTGGTCGCAGATGCATGGCGATGAATCCACGGCAACAATGGCAATGGCAGATTTGGTGCGCTGGTTTGCCAACACACGTGCCGAAGACCGCGATGATGCGCTTCGTGAGCGGTTGCTCTCACGGCTCACCATTGTGTTGCTGCCCATGCTCAACCCCGATGGTGCCGAGTTGTTTGTGCGTGAGAGCGCAGTGGGAGTCGACATCAATCGCGATGCGCGACGTTTGGCGACACCAGAAGCGCGTGCGCTCAAGTCGGTGCGCGACCGGTTGCAGCCGCAGTTTGGCTTCAACCTGCATGACCAGAATCCGCGCACACGCGCGGGGACCAATGGCCCGCAGGCGGCCATCGCACTGTTGGCCCCACCATATGATTCAACGCGTGGATACAACGCCGTGCGTGAGCGTGCGCGACTGTTGGCGGCCACGCTGGCGAAGTCGTTTCTCACCGAGCTGCCGGGCCGCGTCTCCCGGTACGATGACGCATTCAATCCACGCGCGTTTGGTGACCTGATGCAGCAATGGGGCACCAGTACGGTGCTCATTGAAAGTGGTGCGTTGGCTGCCGACCCGCAAAAGCAGCGGTTGCGTTCCCTGCACGTGGCGGCGCTGCTTTCGGCGTTCGATGCGCTGGCCACGGGAGCGTACGAAGGCGCGAGTCCGGCGTTGTACGAGCAACTGCCTTACAACGTGAGCGGTGCCAGTGACCTGCTCATTCTGGGTGGTCAGCTGGTATTACCCAACACACCACCAACACGGGTGGATCTCGCACTCCTGTTTGACGATGCCGTGGCCAAAGTCGGCGCGCGCGTCCGTGAGGTGGGAGATCTGTCGGATGCGGTCGCGATTGATACGTTGCAAGCCGAGGGGTTGTATCTGCACGTTGATCCGGCTTCGCTCACGCGCACTGGCCTTGCCGGAATGCTCACCGTGGGCGCGCCGGTGACCCTGTTTATCCGGCGCGGTGCATCGGCCAACAGTGCCTTGGTGCAGACCATTACTGGCGCCGCAGCGTCGGACGGCCGCTAAGGGAACTCTGAACAGGTGGAGGGAAACGCCGCACAGATCGTCCAATCCAGTGCCTTGTTCAGCGCTTCGATAACAAGAGTTGCCTCACGCGGGCAGATCGTCGGGCGTGCGCCCTGGCAGCATTTGTGTACTGTTCGACAGGTGTGTGGTCACGGCGCGACGTCCCTTACCACACAATCGCTCATAGTTCTGCCGCATGAGCGAGATCACAGCGGGTATATCGTGCACGCTTCGGATGGGGAAGCTCACCCATCCGGTGCCGGGAAGAATGTGGTGTGGGTAGGCGCTGCCCGACGACACCAGCAATCGTCGCTCCCGCAACGAGAACAGCAGGTCGGCCATCCGGTCACCATGGATATGGCCGATCTGCCGCTGGCGAACACGAAATTCAACGCCACCAAAACGATGCCGCTGTACCGTGACTCCCTCCCATGCGCCGACAATATCGGCGATGCGCTGGCTGATATTCTCAGGCACGCTCTCCTCCTTTGCAACGACAAGCTGACGTACCCGACACGAGTGCGATGGCCGTTGCTACCGTCGCACGATCGCGACGGGGCAATCATGCAATTCAATCCAGCATTGCGCCATATATCGTGAGTGGTAGATCGAACTGCACCGCTGCATGTTGTGCGCTGGCGACACATTCGTGATTGTTCCCTTATGAACCCTGCAACTGCAACACCCCGCGTAGCTGTGCTCGGCGGGGGCATTGTCGGTGCCGCCGTTGCGTGGCGTCTCGCGCAGCGTGGATGCCCAGTGGAGCTCATTGATGCGGCGGGATCTTCGCCCGCGCACCGTTCGTCCACTTGGGCGTCGGCGGGGCTGCTGGCGCCTGGGGCCGAGGCGGAACCGGGCGAAGAGGCATTGCACACATTGTGCAGTCGCAGCGCATCAATGTGGCCCGCATTTGCGCACGAGTTGGAAGCGGCTTCTGGCTGCGACCTCGATTTTCGCGATTCCGGCTCGCTGGTGGTAGCGCTCACCCGTGACGATGTTGCTCGCCTGCGGCATGCACAGCGTTTTCACGATGCGCTGGGTACCGTGCAGGAGTGGTGGACACACGATCAGGTCGCCATGCATGAGCCCAATCTGGCTGGCACAGTGCTGGCGGCGCGCTATCTGTCAAACGATCGACAGGTAAATCCGAGGTCTGTTTTACACGCGTTGCATCAGGTGCTGCCCACGCGTGGTGTACGCGTGCATGATCGCATCGCGCGTAGCGTGGCGTTCAACGCATCCGGCGCGGAGGTTCATGGTGATGACTGGACTGTGAGCGCTGACATCATTGTGCTGGCCGCCGGTGCGTGGTCGCGTGCGATCGATGGTTTGACTCCCCACTGGCTGCCACAGGTACACCCGGTAAAAGGGCAGATGCTGTCGGTGGCCATGCCAACGGACGCGCCGCTGCTCACGCACGCGGTGTTCACACCACGCATTTACCTTGTACCGCGTAGTGACGGACAGCTGCTGATTGGGGCGACGGTTGAAGATCGTGGGTTTGACGCCGAGATCACGGCCGGTGGCCTGCTGCATTTGCTCGAGGCCGCGTGGCGTGTGCTGCCGGCCATCGAGAGTGCGCGCGTGGTCGATACCTGGTGCGGCTTTCGTCCGGGCTCACGTGATGATGCACCGTTGCTGGGATTCCGCAGTGACCGATTGATGATTGCAACGGGTCACTATCGCAACGGTATCCTGTTGGCACCCGCCACCGCCCACGCTGTGGCCGAAGCGGTATGCACCGGACGCACGCCGTCGTGGATTGGTGCGTTTTCTCCTTCCCGCTTTGACGAAGTCAATGAGCCTGCACATGTCTGACACATTGCTCACAACAATCACGATCAACGGAATCGCACACGAGTTGCCGGCACCAACAATCGTGTCGGCACTGACAACGTTGGCAATTGGTGCAGACACGGCGCATGTGGCCGTGGCGCTCAACGATGTGGTGGTGCGGCGCTCGCAATGGGACCGCTGCACGCTCAAGCACGGTGACCGGGTCGAGATTATCACGGCGGTGGCTGGTGGTTGATACGGGCCTGACTGCGCGTGAGATCGTAGACCCATTCTCACTCGGAGGTGTGACGTTTACCTCACGCCTGTTGCTGGGCACCGCTGGCTACCCCAATCGTGATACGCTGCTGGCCTCGCTTGAAGCGGGTGCTACCGAGTTGGTCACGGTGGCGGTGCGTCGCATTACTCTGGGTGCGCACGGCGAATCGCTGCCTGCGCTGCTTGGTGCGCGCTACCGGCTGCTGCCCAACACTGCGGGTTGTTTTACGGTTCGCGACGCGGTGCTCACCGCTCAACTGGCTCGCGAGGCGTTGGGCACGTCGTGGCTCAAGCTTGAGATCATAGGTGATCGCGAAACGCTCTATCCGGATGTTGTGCAGCTGGTGCAGGCCGCCGAAGCACTGGTCAATGATGGATTCACCGTGTTGCCGTATTGCACAGACGATCCGGTGGTGTGTCAGCGTCTGGCCGATGTGGGATGCGCCGCGGTGATGCCGCTGGCGTCGCTTATTGGATCGGGACGCGGTGTGCTCAATCCGTCGGCACTGGAGCAGTTGTGCGCGAGAAGTCCGGTGCCCGTTATCGTGGACGCCGGCATTGGCACCGCGTCGCACGCGGCACTGGCCATGGAGCTTGGTGCGAGTGCCGTGTTGGCCAACACGGCGGTTGCAAAAGCAAATCATCCCGTGCTCATGGCCACCGCGCTTCGTGATGCTGTACGCGCCGGTCGTGCGGCACGACGCGCCGGTCGCATTCCGGAACGTTATTTCGCCGACGCATCCAGCCCGGAGATCGGTCTCATTGGAAGCTGACTACACGCACATTGCTCGTCCGCTACCGGCGTTGCTTTGTGTCATTACTGATCGGCATCGGGCGACGCACGTACTGCCGCTTGTGCTGCAGGCCGCTGTGCAGGGCGGCGCACGATGGATTCGTGTGCGCGAGCCTGATCTGGAACTGCTGGCGTATTCGGCGCTGTGCAATGTGCTGATTGACTCGGTCGCCAATGCGAAAGTGACGTGGAGTGTGCGTCCGTCAGCGTATCTGCTGCTGCGCAGCGCGTGGCCGGAGCTGCGGTTGGCTGTGCATCTCACCTCGGCTGATGCGGCTTGGCGCGCGCCGGATGCGGAGAT
>JBBRDJ010000001.1:0-100336 GCA_038203945.1 Gemmatimonadales bacterium | reverse complement strand
CACACCCGTTCCCATACCGAACACGGTCGTTAAGCCTGACAGCGCCGATGGTACTCCGGTCGAGAGATCGCGGGAGAGTAGGCCGTTGCCGGCACCCTTTGCGGAACCCCCGTCACTTCACTGTGGCGGGGGTTTCGTGTTTCTACACACGCCACTTTCGCAACCCACGTCACACGAGAAGAAATCTCTCTCTCAGGACCCGTTGCGCTTCCCGTGCAGTGCACACATTCTCCCTCCCATGTCTCGCGCCGGTATTGTCACTGTCGCCGGTAAGCCCAACGCCGGTAAGTCCACGCTGCTTAACCGACTCGTCGGTGAAAAGCTCGCGATCACGAGCCCCAAAGCGCAGTCCACCCGCCATCGCGTGGTTGGACTGCGTACGCAGGATGACACCCAAATGGTCATCCTCGACACACCGGGCTTGCTTGATCCCAAAGACTTGCTGCACCAAGCGATGCGAGGAGCGGCGCTGGCGGCTGTTCGTGACGCTGATGTGCTGGTCTACGTCGTGGATGTCACTGCACTCAAGCCGCACGCCGTGCGGGATTGGGCGCACAGTCCATCCGACTCCGAACTCCCTTGGCCGCGTTTCATAGAAGCCGCTTCGCTGGAACGTGAACCGCGCGCGCACCTGATCACGGTGCTCAACAAGACAGATCAGCTGGACCCTGCAGTGCGCGACGCCCTCGTGGCTACCGCTGCAAACGTTCAGGCGCCTGTTATGACGATGTCCGCACTCACGGGGGAGGGACTCGCGACGCTGGTGAGCGCTATCACGGAGTCGCTCCCGGACAGTCCGTACCTTTACCCTGCTGATGAAATCAGTACACTCCCGATGCGTTTCTTTTGCGCCGAGTTCGTGCGCGAGACTGCCATGGAGCAGTTGGGTGACGAGCTGCCCCACGCACTAGCCTGTGCGATTGATGAGTACCGCGAAGGATCGTCACCGTTGTACATTCGTGCGGTTCTCTATGTCGAACGCGAAAGCCAGAAGGCCATTGTGATTGGAGCCGGTGGGCAGCAGATCAAAAAACTCGGACGCGCCTCACGATTAAAGATCGAAAAGTTCGTTGGAGAGCCGGTGTACCTCGATCTGTGGGTCAAGGTGCTGCCCAACTGGCGAAAGAAACGTGGTGCCGTGAATCGACTCGGCTACGGAGATCCCGCGCCCTCGCATTCCGCGTGAGCCCGCGCTGTTTCGTTGCGATCCTTTGCGGAATCGCGGTTGCACTGGTCGGATCGCCGCTCGTCGACGCAATCCCGCTTGAGGCCCAGAACGCTGGTGCGACGTTCCTGTTGCTCCCCACGGGGGCACGTAGCGTGGGCGGTGGTGAGGCGGCCGTGGCCGACACGTTGGGAGCGGAGAGCGCCTGGTGGAACCCAGCGGCACTCGGTGCGATGAAGCGTTCAGAGTTGTCACTGAATGGCTCGCAAACTTTTGAAGGGACGAGCGCCGCTATCAGTGTTGCCCGTCCATCACGTGTTTTAGGCACTATTGGCGCTGCGGCCACGATCCTCGATTACGGGACGCAAGGGCTCACCGACCCGACAACCGGCAGCGAAGTTGGGACAATCACCATTCGCAGCTCTGTTGCCATGCTCTCTTACGCCACACCCGTCGGCAATCGGCTGCGCTTCGGCCTCAGCTACAAGTACGCGCGCCAGGCATTTACCTGTTCGGGGCTGTGTGGCGACACGCCGCAGCTGTCCGGATCAAGCAGTGCGCTCGACGTGGGCGCACAGTATGTGATGCCTACGACGCTGCCACTGACCGTCGCGGCGGCCGTGCGTCACATTGGTCCGCGCTTTCAGGTGCAGGATGCCGAACAAGCCGATCCGCTGCCGCGCACGTGGCAGGTTGGCGCCAGCGCGCGCCTTCCCATTCCGGCGCTCGATTCCGCTGAAACCGCCATTGACGTAATGGCTGACCTGTTCAAGAGCACGGCTGATCAATCAGTGGGCGCGCGGTTTGGCGCCGTCGTCACGTATCGTGCGCGCTATAGTTTGCGCGGCGGATACGCATTGGATGAGGGTGAACGCGGCGGTCCGGCGATCGGGCTGGGCGCGTATCTCTCTGATGGCATGGTCCTCGATATCGCGCGTCGTTTTGACAGCTTTTCGGCGCAAGCCGGCGCCACTCCGACGTATGTCTCGCTGCGATTCCTTTTCTGACCGGTCAACTATGATCGCGATACGCGCGTGGAGGCGTCTGGGCGTGGGTGCTGCATGCGTGCTGAGCGCGTGCATCGGGATGTTGCTCCAAGCGCCGGTGGCGTGGTCGCAGCCGATTGAGGCGGTGCATTGGTTGACACCGGAAGTTCGAGCCGCGGTGCGCGCCGTTTCGGGCAGCGAAGCCACGTTTATGCCGGGGCGCGCCGTCAGAGTATCAGGCGCGGCCGAGCATCAGTTCGCAGTGGTTGCACCAGCGGGAGAGGCGTCGCTGCGTGATGCGACGCTGCGTGATGCGACGCTGCGTGATGCGACGCTGCGTGATGCGACGCTGCGTGATGCGTCGCTGCGTGATGCGTCGCTGCGTGATGCGACGCTGAGCGATTGGGTACCGGCGGGTGCGCCTCGAGGCGATTCGTCCGTTCGTGGTGCGCCGCTGGGTGAGTGGCCGCAGCCGTCGCGCGTGCCGATGCCGGGCGGCGTGTCGCCGTGGGTGTCGCCGCTGGTGTCGGCGATACTGCCGGGAGCCGGGCAGGGGTTGTTGCGACAGCAGCGAGGGGTGGTGTACGCGGCCGCTGAAGGCTACCTGGTGCTGCAGGCGATCCGCTCCAACCGGGACGCGGCCCGCGAACGCGACGCGTATCGGGAAATTGCGCGCTCGGTGGCGAGAGCCGCCTTCGGTGGTAGTCGCCCGGATGGTGACTGGCCGTATTACGAGCGCATGAAGTCCTCGCTCGAGAGCGGCCAGTTCAATCGCACGCCCGGGAATGGGTTCACGCCAGAACACGACGCGTCCACGTTTAACGGTTCGATCTGGCAGTTGGCGCGCGAGACGTTCTGGCGAGATCCCGAAACGGCGCCGGCCACGACCTCGCCGGAATACCAGCGGGCGATTGCGTTCTATCAGCGACGTGCAGCGACCGATGAGTTTCGCTGGAGCTGGCGTGACGCGCAGCTTGAGCAGGATGTCTACCGACAAACGATTGTGCGCGCCAATGAAGCCTCACGCCGCACCAAGCAGGTTGTGGGCCTGTTGCTCGCCAATCATGCACTCAGTTTGGTGGACAGCTACATGAGCGTGCGACTGCGAGTGTTTGGTACGGCGGGCACGGCGGGCACGTCCAGTGAACAGCGGCTCGGCGTGTCGGGCAGCCTGCCCTGGCGTGTGCCGGGCGGACGCTAGGCACACAGCCGGTTGGCATATGTCGTTCACATCGATTCGGGCCGGGTGGCAATGCTGCCGCCCTGCCTGTCTGCAGCCCGGCTGCCAGGCACCAACAAATGGCCGCCGGATCGGCCGCCTGTCACGCCGCTGGTGACGCCCGTTACATCGTGCCGAAAGCCTCCGACTGATCGTCTGCTTCTTGAGTGCGCCTTGATCATTATTCCTGATGCGCACGGTTGATCAGTCGCGCACCCTTTGACCCGACGGCGTCGTGCCGCACGGATGAAATCACCTCGCATTACTCAAGACACGATCGTGGTCGTGACCGGCGGCAGTGCGTTGCCGGTCTGGCTGAGTGCGTGGTGGCAGGATGTGGGTGACTCGGTGTACGAGTGCGCGGACGCAGACACGGTGATGTCGTGGGCATTGCGGGCGCGTCCCCGCGCGATTGTCATTGATGCGCAGCTCGAGAGCGGGGCGCTCACTCTTTGTCGCCGCCTCAAGCAGGATGCCTGGACTGCGATCGTGCCCGTTGTGGTGGTCGGCGAGCAGGTAGACTTTGGTCTGGCCTTTGACGCCGGTGCGGACGAGGTACTGCTGTCCGATCTCGACGTGTCAGAGGCCAAGGCTCGGCTGGCCGCACTGCTGCGCCGTTCAGATCGCGATACTGACGTGCATCCGTCCACTCGATTGCCCGGAACGCGGGAGATTGAGGCGCAGATTGGACGACGTCTCGCGGCCAACGAAATCTTCGCCGCCTGTTACGCCGATCTGGATCATTTCAAGGAGTTCAACGATCGTTACGGCTTCTACCACGGCGACCAGGTGATTCGGTTGCTGGCGCGTTTGCTGCACGACGTGGTACGCGGCCTGTGTCCCACCGATGGATTCGTGGGGCATATCGGTGGGGACGATTTCCTGTACATTGTTCCCATCGCGGCGATGTCGAGGGTGTGCGATGAAATCATCCGGGTATTTGACGAGTTGGCGCCGTTGCAATATTCGGAGGCGGATCGTCGTGCTGGATATTTTCTGGGGAAGGATCGACGCAACCAGCTGCACAGGGTACCGCTTATGACGTTGTCGGTTGGCGTGGTCACCAATCAACGTCGGCGTTTCACGCAAGCGGTGGACGTGAGCGATTTGGCGACTGAAATGAAGAGCTATGCAAAAACATTACCGGGGTCGGTCTGGACGCAGGACCGTCGACGTGACGAAGACACGGATGGTGTAAACGACGCGTCGACCGCAAGCGCGGGTGTATCCGCGCCGACAACACTGAGCACGGGGACCAATCGATGACCGTGACCTGTCCAGACTGCCGTTCGGTGTTTCGTGTGGACCCGGGGAAGGTGCCGGCTACGGGAGTGCGTGCACGCTGCTCGGTGTGTGGAGGCATTATCGCGGTGGCCGGAGGAACGGGAGCGCAGCGCACGCCGCTCCGCACACCGGTTTCGGCGGGACCGATGGTGTCGCCCGGGGGCGTGTCGGCGGCGACTGGGGCGTCGGCGGCAGTGACGCCCGGCGCGTCACCGGTCGCATGGTCGCCAAACGTCACTCCACGGGCGGCGGATCCGGTGTTGGCAGCTCCCTCTCCTGCGGCCTCCTTTGCGCCGCTGCCGCCCTCGCCGCTGCCATCGCCCGTTGGCGCGCCTGCGCGACCAATGTCGTCGGCGCCTTCGTCGAGCGCGTCACTTACGCCGGTGATGCCATCAACCGCCGAAACGACGTTGGCCACAGCGACGCCGCGTCGCACCATCAACCCCTTCCTCAACGCTGATCCGGGACAGCGGGCCCGGCGGCTCGCGCGCGCGCTGGTATCCGATTTGGTCGCCTATCACCCCCAGAAGCGGGACGAGGGGCTCGCTCAGGGTACGCTGCGTCAGCTGTTTCGCGAAGACATCAAGAAGAGCTACGAAGAATACGTGGAGCAGGTGGGGCGCGAGTTGGCCGAGTCATCGCCGCATTTTCAGGATGCGCTGAACGACGTATTAGCCGGTGGACAGCGTCTCTTCTGATCAAACGCTGGAGTGCAGGCGCGATGAGCGCTATCTTGCACATCGGCAGCAGTCTTTTTTCTCGACAAGCCGCGCTTCGAAAGCGAAGCGGCGGCTCGTCTTGTTTGTGGAGGCGGTATGATGGATGGAAATCGCGGGGCGATCCTGGAGCAGGCCGCCACGAAGCTGGACGACATGCGGAGGTATCTTTGACCTGGAGTCCAAGCGCCGTACGCTGATGGCTCTCGAAAACGAGATGGCCGACGCATCGTTCTGGAACAAGCAGGAACGTGCGCAGGACGTGGTCAAGGAAGTGAAGATCCTCAAGGCCTGGGTCGATCCGTTCGACTCGCTGCACTCTCGCGTGTCCGGCGCCGTTGAGCTGGATGCCCTGCTGACGCTCGAGCCGGACACCGACATGGAGTCCGACCTCGACGCTGAAGTGGAATCCATCCAGTCGGAGATGGAGGCGTTCAGCTTGCGGACGCTGTTGCGTCATCCGGATGATGTGCGTGACGCGCAGCTTGAAATCTCGGCTGGCGCCGGTGGCACCGAAGCGCAGGACTGGGCGCAAATGATCATGCGCATGTACACGCGCTGGGCCGAGAAGCGTGGCTACAAGGTGGATCTGGTCGATGTGTCCGAGGGTGAAGAAGCGGGCATCAAGGGTGCCGTGCTCGAAATCAAGGGGCAGTACGCGTACGGATTTCTCAAAGCCGAATCGGGCGTGCATCGTTTGGTGCGCATTTCGCCGTTTGATGCGCAGGCGCGACGTCACACGTCGTTTGCGTCGGTGTTTGTGTATGCCATGGTCGATGACGAGATCAACATCGAGATTCGCGACGAAGACATCAAGATGGATGTGTATCGCGCGTCGGGTGCTGGTGGACAGCACGTCAACAAGACGTCCAGTGCAGTGCGCCTCACGCATATTCCTACCGGTCTCGTGGCGGCGTCGCAGGCGGAACGCTCGCAGCTCAAAAATCGCGGGCACGCCATGAAGCAACTCAAGAACAAGCTGTATCAGATGGAGCTCAACAAGCAGCTGGCCGCCAAGGCGGCACTCGATGCGAACAAAATGGACGTGTCGTTTGGCAGCCAGATTCGTTCGTATGTCTTTCAGCCCTATACGATGGTCAACGATCACCGCACGGAGCTCAAAATCGCCGATGTCGAACGCATCATGCTCGGCGGAATTGATCCGTTCATTGAAGCCTATCTGAAGATGTCCAGTGATGTGACGCAAGGAAGTGCGGCGTGAGTGAGTCCACCACACCGGTCACGGCTGACAGCGAAGCCGAACCCGATCTCGGATTCGTGATGCGCGATCGCATGGCGTCCATGACGCGGCTGCGTGAACTGGGCGTGGAACCGTTTGCGTACAGCTATGCGCGCACGCACCACACGTCGCAGGCGCGTGAGTTACTGGGCGAGAACGAAGAAGGCCCGATGGTTCGTTTGGCCGGTCGCATTGCGTCGTGGCGCGGGCAGGGAAAAACAGCCTTCGCCCATCTGGTCGATCAGGAAGGGCGGCTGCAGCTGTACCTGCGCAAAGATGAGTTGGGTGACGAGGCGTGGGAAATCACGCGCGAGTTGCACGTCTCGGACATCGTGGGCGTTGAAGGATCGCTCATGCGCACGCGCACGGGTGAAGCCACAGTGCGCGTGACGCAACTGACGTTGCTCGCCAAGGCGCTGCGCCCGTTGCCGTTTGGCAAGGAACAGGTTGTGGACGGACAGGTGGTGCGCTATTCAGCGTTCAGTGATACGGAGTTGCGAGCGCGTCAACGCTACGCTGATCTGGCGGTGCATCCGGAGGTGCGTGCACTATTCACCGCACGCTCGTTGCTCACGCGCACCATTCGTCGCCACCTCGATGATCTCGGGTATCTCGAAGTGGAAACGCCCGTGTTGCAGCCGCTGTATGGCGGTGCGGCGGCGCGTCCCTTCGTGACGCACCACAATACGCTCGACATGCCGCTGTATTTGCGCATTGCCGACGAGTTGTATCTCAAGCGTCTGATCGTGGGCGGCTTTGAGCGTGTGTACGAAATCGGCCACGATTTTCGGAATGAGGGCATAGACCGGACGCACAATCCGGAGTTCACGATGCTGGAGTTCTATGAAGCGTACGCGGACTACCAGCACATGATGACGCGCGTGGAATCGCTGATGGTGGCGGTGGCTGATGTCCTTCGCGATGTGCCCGTGATTGGTGAGAAGGTGCCGATGCTCACCACACCGTTCCCGCGCATTGAGTGGGCGCCAACATTGTCGCAGGCTGCGGGTGCAGATGTCATGGCGCTCAGCGACGCCGAGTTGCAGCAGGTGGCGGCGCGCGTGGGTGTAGAGCGCGCGGCCACGCTCAGTCGGCCCAAGCTGCTCGACGAGCTGTTTCAGGAGTTGGTGGAATCAAAGATCGACACGCCCACGTTTGTGGTGGACTACCCCAAAGCGTTGTCACCGCTGGCGAAACCCAAGCGCGGCGATCCGGCGTTGACCGAACGCTTTGAGCTCTTTGCGCGCGGCAAGGAGTTGGCCAATGCGTTCAGCGAACTGAACGATCCGATCGATCAACGTGAGCGCTTTGAAGCGCAGGCGCGATTGCGTGCCGCCGGTGACGACGAAGCCACGATGGTAGACGAAGACTATTTGCGCGCCATGGAGTATGGCATGCCGCCAACAGGTGGGGTGGGCATCGGCATTGACCGGCTGCTCATGTATCTCACCGACACCGCCAACATTCGCGACGTGATTCTGTTTCCGACGATGCGTCCGGAGTGAGCCAGGCAGTGAAGCATGCTGTGCCGTCGCATCGCGGCCTGGAGTTCTCGATTGCGTGGCGCTATTTGCGCAGTCGTCGCGGCTCGCGGCTGCTCTCGCTCATCAGTGTGATCGCCATTGGCGGCGTGCTGGTGGGCGTGGCCGCGCTCACGGTCATCATGGGTGTGATGAACGGGTTGCAGCGCGATTTACGCGACAAGATTCTGGTGGGCTCGCCCGATGTGCGCGTGCTGCCGGTGGGCGAGGAGCTTCGACTGATCGGATGGCAGCCGATGGTACGGATGGCGCGCGAGGTGCCGGGGGTCGCGGCTGCCGCGCCGTTTGCGCAAAGCCAGGCACTGGTCACCAGCCGAAGCGGCTTCCGCACCGGCGCGCAAGTTGTGGGCCTGCAGCCCGCCGATCCGGACGGCAACGATGTAACCACGATTCGCGAAACGGCGATTCTCGGCGAGTTCACGTTCATCGGGCGTGACGGTCGATCGAACGGGGCGGTGGTTGGGCGTACGTTGGCGGCCAACTTAAACGTGTTTGAAGGCGACACTATCTTGTTGCTCGGCTTCAGCAGTGTTCAGATCAATGCGGCCACCGGATTGCCGACTGGCTACGTGCCTGACACGTTCGTGGTGACCGGCTTGTTTGAAACCGGGATGTACGAGTATGACAATGCGTATCTGTACGTGAGTCTCGAAGCCGGGCAGCGCTTTGCCGCGCTGGGCAACGATGTCACCGGTATTGAAGTGCGCACCGTGGATCGCAACGCGGCGCCCGAGGTTGGCGACTCGCTGGCCGCGCAATTGGGCTCCGGTGTGCGCTCGGTGGATTGGCAGCGGCAGAACGCGGCGCTGTTTCAGGCGCTCAAGCTGGAGAAGTTGGGGATGGGCGTGATTCTGGGGCTGATCATCATGATTGCGGCGTTCAACATCATCTCCACGCTCACCATGGTGGTGTCTGACAAAACGCGTGAGATTGGCATTTTGCGCGCCATGGGGCTGCCGGCCAAGTCCGTTCGCCGCATTTTCCTGTGGCAGGGCGTTGTGATTGGCGCCGTGGGTACGGCTGGCGGTGTGATACTGGGGCTGGGGATATCGTACATTTTGCAGCACGTATTTCCGATCCCGCTCAATCCCGAAGTGTATTTCATTGATCGGCTGCCGGTGTTTACGGAGTATCGTGAAGTGGTGTACGTGGCCATCGCAAGTGTGATCGTGGCGGCGCTGGCCACGATCTATCCGGCGGGACAGGCGGCGCGCCTGTATCCGGTGGAAGCCATCCGGCACGATTGATGGAAGAGCGAATGCCCGACCGCGACCGGCCGCACGACCGGCCGGATCACTCGATGGGCCACTCGATCGACAACGGGTCGGCCTCCAGCGGGGCTGTGATCGAAGCGCTGGGCGTGACGCGGGACTTTCCCGGTGGAGACGGCGGGATCGTTCGGGTGCTCACGGGCGTTGATCTCATGGTAAGCCGGGGTGAGATGGTGGCCATTGTGGGCGCCAGTGGGTCGGGCAAGAGCACTTTTCTCCACGTGCTGGGAGCGCTTGAGCGTCCCTCAGGGGGGATTGTGCGGTTGGGAGGCACGGATGTCGCCCGGCTCAGTGATGATGCGTTGGCGGCGCTTCGGAACCGCACGGTGGGCTTTGTGTTTCAGTTTCATCATCTGCTGCGGGAGTTTTCGGCGCTGGAGAACGTGATGTTTCCCCTTCGGATTGCCGGAGTGGCTCCATCGGAGGCGCGGGGACGGGCTGAATCGTTGCTCGAGCGCGTGGGGATGGCGTCGCGGCGGCACCATCGCC
Organism: Gemmatimonadales bacterium; assembly: GCA_038203945.1. Classification (GTDB taxonomy): domain Bacteria; phylum Gemmatimonadota; class Gemmatimonadetes; order Gemmatimonadales; family Gemmatimonadaceae; genus JAABRT01. Next base: position 90,425 of record JBBRDJ010000001.1, on the reverse strand, counting down.
CGTCGGAGCTTTCGGGTGGTGAGCAGCAACGGGCGGCGGTCGCCCGGGCATTGGCGGCCGAACCGGCGGTCTTGCTGGCCGACGAACCAAGTGGCAATCTGGATCAGGGCAACGCCGAACGGCTGCATGAGCTGTTTGCCATGTTGGCGTCGGAAATGGGCCTCGGGCTGGTGGTGGTCACGCACAACATGGCGTTGGCTGCCTTGGCCAATCGGACCTTGTCCCTCGAAGAGGGCAAGTTGGTGAGCAGTTCTTCAACGGAGCAAGTCGTTTAATGTTGTGCGATCACTGCAAGGAACGCGACGCGGTTGTGCACCTCACACGCATCGTTGATAACGCGGTCACGCAGTTGCACTTGTGTGAAAAGTGTGCGGCCGAAAAGGGCGTGGAAACCACGATTGCACTGCCGCAGCATCCACTGGGTGAGATTCTGCAGGCGGTGCAGCAACAGGCCACGGCCGAGAGTCCGGCTGATGCGGCGGTGTGCGCGTTCTGTGGTGCGAATGCGCGCGATTTCCGCGCTACCGGACGGCTGGGTTGCGCCCACTGTTATGACGCCATGGAAACGAGTTTACGCGAGTTGCTTCGCCGTCTGCACGGCAGCAGCAAGCATGTGGGGCGCAAGTATGACGCGCCGCGTCCCGAATCGCTGGCCGAACTCGACGCGCGGAGTGAGTTGCGCGACAAGCTGCAGCGCGCGGTGGATGCGGAGCAGTTTGAGCTCGCGGCGCAGTTGCGCGACAAGCTGCGGGTGATGGAATGACACGTCAGGGACCGCTGGATCTGTCGTTGTTGCCCGATGGCGGTGTGCGCTGGCTGGACGCGTCGGGGCCCAACGCCGATATTGTCATCTCCACACGCCTGCGTTTGGCGCGCAACCTGGTGGGCTACGCCTTTACAGGGCGGGCTCGCGATGGGGAGCGGTTGCGCATGCTGGCGCAGGTGAAGGAAGCGCTGGCGCACGTGCCGATACTCGATGGCAGTGTGCTGTTGCGTCTCGATGAATCAGCGCCGCTGGACCGGCAGTTGCTGCACGAGCGCCACCTCGTCTCCAAAGAGTTGGCGGGTCTCGATCCGCAGCACCCGTTGCGCACGGGCGCGGCGGTGTTTTTGGGCGAGCAGGTGGGCGTGCTGGTGAATGAAGAGGACCATCTGCGTTTGCAGGTCATGCGCAGCGGGTTCGATGTAGCAGCGGCCTTGGCGATGGCGACGCGCATGGATCAGGAGCTCGGGGAACGCGTTCCGTTTGCGTTCCACAAGGAGTTTGGGTTTTTGACGGCGTGTCCCACCAATGTGGGAACAGGGTTGCGTGCGTCGGTGCTCATTCATTTGCCGGGGCTGGTGCTGACCAAGGAAATTGGCAAGGTGTTGGCCGGGCTCCAGCAAATGGGGCTCACCTATCGCGGGTTGTATGGTGAGGGGAGTGAAGTGGTAGGAAATTTCTTTCAGCTATCCAACCAGACCACGTTGGGCCGATCGGAAGAAGAGTTGCAGGACCTGCTGGTACGCGTGGTCCGGCACGTGATTGAGCGGGAGGAAGAGGCTCGACGGGTGTTGGTGCGTGATGCGGGGTATATTATCGAGGACAAGTTGTGGCGGGCGTTCGGCACCTTGCGTTTTGCGCGCAGTTTGTCGTTTGAAGAAGCCATGAACTTCCTCAGTGGAGTACGCCTTGGAGTCGGCTTGAAACTGATTCCCGGGCTCAGTGTATACACGCTCAACAAGCTCCTGATCTTTGCGCAGTCAGCGCATCTTGCTCATCTCGAAGGGCGCGCGCTGACAGATAGCGAGAGTAACCTGGCCCGTGCACGGTACGTGCGCCAGGTACTCGCGACGGAGGGGAGTGGCGTCGAGTGACCGCTCCGGCCCTGGGCTGAGGAAACGATGAACGGCTACAATTTCACTGAGCGCGTCCGAAAAGTATTGGCCATGGCTCGTGAGGAGGCAGCACGCCTTCATCACGAGTACGTCGGTACTGAACACATTCTGCTCGGCCTCATTCGTGAGGGCGAGGGCGTGGCGGCCGCAGTGCTGCAAAACCTCAACGTTGATCTCGACGAGGTGCAGCAGCGTATCGAAGACACGGTGAAAAAGGGGAAGGCGGCAACAGCCACCGGCCCGGATTTGCCGTACACATCACGCGCCAAGAAGGTACTCGAGTTGGCGATGGCTGAAGCGCGCGATCTCAATCACTCGTATGTCGGCACGGAGCACTTGTTGCTCGGCCTGCTGCGCGAGGAGAAGGGGATTGCGGCACAGGTCCTCACCGATGCGGGTGTCAATCTGGACGCCGCACGCACGGAAACCTTGCGCCTGCTCGGCACCGAGATGCCGCAGGGCGGATCGGGTGGGGCAGCGGCCGCTGAAAAGTCGGGTTCGGCCACGCCGTCATCGGCTCCGGCCAAGGGCGACAAGAAGTCCAAAACGCCGGCGCTCGATCACTTCTGCCGAGATCTCACGGCGCTGGCCATTGAGGGGCAGCTGGATCCCACAATCGGTCGCGCGAAGGAGATTGAGCGCGTCGTGGAAGTCCTGTCGCGTCGCAAGAAGAACAACCCGGTGCTGATCGGTGAGCCTGGTGTGGGCAAGACGGCCATCGTGGAAGGACTCGCGCAGATCATTGCCACCGGTGATTGTCCGGAGCCGCTGCGTGATCATCGCGTGCTGTCGCTCGACATGGCGGCGGTCATTGCCGGCACCAAGTATCGCGGTCAGTTCGAAGAGCGTCTCAAGGCGGTCATGAATGAAATTGCGCAGAATAAGCAGATCATTCTGTTCATCGATGAGTTGCACACGCTGGTTGGTGCGGGTGCCGCCGAGGGCGCGATTGACGCGAGCAATATGCTCAAGCCGGCGCTCGCGCGCGGTGAGCTGCAGTGCGTGGGTGCGTCTACGCTCAACGAGTACCGCAAGTACATCGAGAAGGATGGCGCGTTGGAGCGTCGCTTCCAGACGGTCGTGGTAGAGCCGCCTTCAATCGACGAGACGGTGCAGATTCTGCAGGGACTGCGCAAGAAGTACGAAGATCATCATCGGGTCAATATTCCTGATGCCACGTTGGTGGCTGCGGCCAAGTTGTCGGAGCGCTACATCACCGATCGCTTTCTGCCCGACAAGGCTATCGACGTGATCGACGAAGCAGGCGCACGCGCCCGGTTGGCGTCTCATGCGCCGCCGCCGGAAGTGTCCGCACTCAAGGAGCGTCTTGAGGGGATCAACACGGAGAAGGATGCTGCCGTGCGCGATCAGAACTTCGAGCGGGCCGCGTCGTTGCGCGACACCGAACGTGAGGTGCAGGGTGAGATCCGCGCCAAGCAGGAGGAGTGGGAGCTGCGTCGTCAGTCGCATCGCCCGGAGCTTGGCGAAGAGGAAATCGCGTTTATTGTGAGCCGCTGGACAGGGATTCCTGTCACGCGTTTGCAGGAAGCCGAAACCTCGCGTTTGTTGCGAATGGAAGAGGAGCTGCACGCCACGGTGGTGGGCCAGGATGAGGCCATCAAGGCCTTGGCACGGTCCATTCGACGCAGCCGCGCGGGGCTCAAAGATCCACGTCGGCCCATTGGCTCGTTCATTTTCTCGGGACCAACCGGCGTTGGCAAGACCGAGTTGGCGCGTTCGCTGGCGCGATTCCTGTTTGCCGATCCCACGGCACTCATTCGCGTGGACATGAGCGAATACATGGAGAAGTTTTCCGTGTCGCGTCTCATCGGTGCACCACCGGGCTATGTGGGTTACGAAGATTCGGGCACGCTCACCAAGGCGATTCGTCGCAAGCCGTACAGCGTGGTGTTGCTCGACGAAATCGAGAAGGCGCATCCGGATGTATTCAACATCCTGCTGCAGGTGCTCGATGAGGGTCACCTCACGGACAACTACGGTCGCGTCATTGATTTCAAAAACACCGTGGTGATCATGACGTCCAACGTGGGCGCAAAGGATATCACGCGGAACCGTTCGTTGGGCTTTGGTGCCGCTGATGCGCAGGCCGATTTCGAGCGTATTTCGGAGAAGGTGAAGGAAGAGATGGCCCGGGTATTCAACCCCGAGTTTCTCAACCGTCTTGATGATGTGATCGTCTTCCACCCGCTGGTGAAGGAGCATATCGCGCAGATCGTCAGCATCTTGTTCCGCGACGTGCAAAAGCGGTTGGATGAAGAGGAGATCAAGATCACGCTTACCGATGCGGCGACGGAGTTCCTCGTGGATCATGGGACCGACGAGCAGTTCGGTGCCCGACCGCTCAAGCGGGCAATCCAGCGGTACATCGAGGATCCGTTGTCGGAGAAGATTCTCCTGCGCGATTTCTCAAAGGGCGACGAGATCGAAGTGGATGTTGGACCGGTCAAGGACAAGTTGGAGTTCCGCGTCCTCACGCCAACCACCAAGAGCTAGCCTGCGCGGCTGGTCACACCAGACGCTCACGGGGTAACTACGCCGACCGGACTCTATCAGAGGGTCCGGTCGGCGTAGTGTTTCGCTATATTGCAAGGCTGAACTATTCTGGTCCGTCAGAGGCACCATTTCGTGTTTGCCGGTGTCCAATGTGGCCGGACCTTTTTCCCACTATTCTCCATGCTTTTCTTGCCATCTCCGAAGTGGCGCCCGCTTTGGCGGAGCGCGAAGTGTGCTGTGATAGTGGCCGGGATGGCGTTGCTGCCTCGCCCGGTGGAGGCACAGGATCCGGCACTGGCCGGTCGGTGCGCGTTGCCGGACTCTGTCGCGGTGCGCGGTGCGAGTCGGGTCACAGAGACAACAATTCGCACCGAAAGCGGACTGCTGGCCGGTACCCAGCTCAACTTCCAGGTGATCCAGCGCGCCATCAAGGCGATCTTCAACCTGGGTCAGTTTGATGACGTCGCGATAGGGTGCGATCTCACCACTATTCCGGATCGTTCGCTGACCGTGATCAACGTCACGGAGCGACCGTTGCTGGGCGATGTGTCGGTGACGGGCGTGAGCGCCGTCTCCGAGCGATCCGTGCGGGATCGCGTGTCAATGCTCCTTGGCCGCCCTGTGAATCCGGCCGACATCGCGCAGTCGCGCGCACGCATTGATTCGGTGTACAAAGCGGCCGGCTACTATCTGGCCACTGTGACTCCCGATAGCGTCACGCTTCCCGACGGACGCCTGGGTATCACCTTTCGCATCAGCGAAGGCCGACGATTGGCCATCTCCGGCATCGAGTTCAAAGGCGCGGACTCGATCAGGCCCAAGGTGATCGCAGGCGCCATGCAGACGAAACCGGAAGGCTTCTGGTTTTTTAAGAAGGGCGAGTTCGACGACGAGAAATATGCGGGCGATCTGGGTGAGCGAATCCCCGAGTTGTATTCGCGCCTTGGGCACATTGATGCGCGGGTGCTCGAGGACACGCTTGTGGTGGACGAAGCGCTTGGCAAAGGCAAGGTCGTAATCACCATTGATGAAGGTCCGAAGTATCGTATTGGGAGTTTTGGTATTACCGGCAATCGGGCGGTGCCGACGGATGCGCTGGACGTCATGTACCGGGCCAGCAACGCCAGTCCAGGGCTGCGCGAACGATTGTTTTCGCTGGTGCGCCGTAAACCGAAGGCCGAAGAGGGCGTGTTTGACGCGCTCAGCTTCGAGAAGGCCACGCAAGAAGTGCAGACTCTCTACGCCGATCGCGGATACATCTACGCTCAGGTGTACCCCGTGATTGAACGCACCATGTCGGCCGATTCTCAGCCTACGGTTGCGCTACGCTGGGAGATCGATGAGCGGCAGCCGGCGATTGTCAATCGCATCGAGATCGTGGGTAACGACTACACGTCTGAGGACTGTATTCGACGGGCGATCAACCTCGTGCCGGGTGGTGTCTTCAATCAGACGGCGCTCATCAACAGCTATCAGCAGATTCAGAATCTCGGGTTTTTTGAATCGCCCATGCCTACGCCGGAAACGAAAACGGTGAACGAGGCGGGCGATGTGGATCTCGTATTCACGGTTGAAGAAAAGCGCACCGGCAGTGTGAACTTTGGTGCGTCCATGGGACAGGGTGGCGTCGGCTTCGGCGGTTTCATCGGGGTGGAACAGCCCAACCTGTTCGGACAGTGCAAGCGTGGCTCGCTCAACTGGCAGTACGGTCGATTCTTCAACGACTTCACGCTCACCTATCAGGATCCCGCGCTGCGCCGCACGCGCACCTCGGGCACCATCAGCGCGTATCGTACGCAGTCGCGTTTTACCGTGGGTGACCTCGGGCAGAATATCCGCACAGGTGCGCAGTTCCGCCTGGGTTTCCCGGTGCCCTGGTCTTACAACTCGGCGCTATCGGTCACCTACGGTGCGGAGTCGGCCACGTTTACGCAGGGCATCATTCAGGATTCCTGCACGCGCAACTGTTTTCGCTCAAGCCTTGGATTTGACTATACGTTTGACAATCGGTTGGGCATGCCGTTTCCGTTTGCCGGGTCACTGCGCTCGATGACGGCCGACTTCAGTGGCGGACCGCTCGGCGGCACGGTGAACTTCCAGCGGTACACCGGCGAGATGCGTACCTTCACGCAGCTGGCGCAGATTGGCGGCAGCAGCCCCGGCTCGCAACCCTTACCCATTATCATTGGCCTGTCAGCCAGGGCCGGTGCGCTGTTCGGCAACTCCGGACCGTTCTTCTTCCAGCAGCAGTTTGCTGTTGGTGGCGTGCAGTTTGGCGAGTCGTTGCGCGGTTATCCGGAGTTCTCGATCACGCCGCAGGGATTTAATCCGGCCACGGACCAGTTCCGTTCGGAGCGGGAATCGTTTGGTAATGCGTTCGCCAGGATCTCGGGTGAGGTTGGCTTGCGCGTCAGTCAGATGTTGTATGTGAATGTGTTTTTTGATGCCGGCAACAACTGGGCTTCGGCGCAGCAGTTCAACCCGACCCGACTGTTCCGTTCGGCGGGTGCCGGTGTATCAACGGTGACACCCCTCGGGCCCCTCGGGCTCGATATAGCGTACGGCTTCGATCGCACCGCGATCGATCCTACTACCCTCCGCGTGCGACCGGACCCGCGGTGGCAGTTTCATTTCCGGCTCGGACAGCTTTTCTAGGCAGATACCCAGATGCGATCATTAATAGTTGGTAGCGCGCTCGCGCTTTTTATGCTCGTTCCTGCTGCGGCGCAGTCGCAGTCGGCACCACAGAAGTTCGCTTTCGTGAACACGCAGCAGGTGCTGGGGCAGGCGCCTGGTGCAACCGAGGCGCAGGCCAAGTTCAATACGGATGTTGAATCGTTTAACCGCCAGGTTCAGCAGTACAGCGATTCGCTGGTCAAGCTGGAAGACACGTACAGCAAGGAGGCGGCGGCGCTGAGCCCGGCCGCCCGCGAAGCGCGTCAGCGGGCGCTGCTGCAGACCAAGGATACGTTCGAAGTGCGCGTGGCGAGTCTCAAAGAGCAGGCGGAGCAGCGCCAGTTTGAGTTGATGCAGCCCATCATGGACAACGTGCGCGCCGCGCTCGAAGAGCTGCGGGTCGAGGGCGGTTATTCGTTCATTTTTGATGTCGCCAACTCAGCGTTCATTGTAGCCGCCGACAAGAATCTGGATGTTACCGAACGGGTCGTGGCCAAGATGCGCGCGATGTCCAAGGCGGCACCGCCGACGGGTCCCACAACGCGACCGGCCGGGGTGCAGGCCCGTCCGCCTCGGACACCACCTACGCGGTGAGTCCAGAAGCGTTTCGGGCGGCAGTGAGCGGCGGTGACGGGCAAACGCTCGTCACCGCTGCGGCAATTGCGGACATGGTGGGCGGTGAGCTGCTTGGTCGCGGTGACATCGAGGTTCGCGGTGTGGCGGCGCTTGACCGCGCGGAGTCGGATCAGCTCAGTTTGTTGTCGCACGCGCGCTACGCGTTGTGGTTTCGCGATACGCGTGCGGGTGTGGTGCTGATGGGCGAAGAGTTTCGCCACGCTGCCGGATCACCGGCTGCTCGCGTTGTCGTGGCACGACCGATGGAAGCGCTCCTGTCAGTCTTACCGCACTTTTACCGACCGGCCTCGCGACCGATCGGCGTGCACCACACTGCCGTGGTGGCCGACGATGCGGTGCTCGGCGCCGATGTGTGCATTGAGCCATACGCCGTGATTGGCCGAGGCGCGGTGCTTGGTGATCGGGTGTGGATAGGGGCGCACGCGGTGGTGGGAGAGCGTTGCGTGTTCGGCCCGGACACTCGGCTGCACGCGCATGCCGTGTGTTATCCCATGGTGGAGTTGGGCGCGCGCGTGGTGCTGCACGCCGGCGCGCGCGTGGGACGCGAAGGGTTTGGGTGGGTCCCGCGCAAAGATGGTGCCTCCCGGATTCCGCACGTTGGTCGCTGTGTGCTTGGCGATGACGTAGAGATCGGCGCGAACAGCTGCGTAGACCGGGGAAGTATTGACGACACGATCATTGGCGCTGGCACGAAGGTGGACAGCCTCGTGCAGATTGCGCATAACGTGCGCATTGGTCGTGCGTGCATGATTGCGTCGCAGGTGGGCATTGCCGGGTCTGCACGCGTGGAGGACGGCGTCCAGTTGGGCGGGCAGGTGGGACTGGCTGGCCATCTGGTGGTTGGTACCGGCAGCATCCTTGCAGGACAAGCTGGTGTGGTTGGGAATGTGCCAGCCGGCGAGACGTGGTCAGGATATCCGGCGCGACCGCATCGTGAGCAGCTGCGCGCCACGGCGGCGCTGCACAAGATCTCGTCGCTCATGCGACCACTCGAGCGCCTGCTGGCGCAAAACGCGATAGACTCCGAGCACACATGATTGCGCCGGTCGCTACACGCCCTGTTTCGCCGTTGATGCCGCCGCCGTCGGGTATCTGGACCGTGGCGTTACCAACGCTGCCCATCACGGGCGAGCGCCGTACGATTGCGCGCGCGATCGAAGTCTCCGGTATTGGACTGCATCTTGGCCAACCGTGCCGACTGCAGTTTCGGCCGGCGCCCACCGGTGCCGGTGTATTTTTTCGTCGACTCGACGCGCCGGATCAGGAACCGATTCCGGCGCTTGTGCGTGCTGCAGTTGACGCGGAGCGTCGCACGCAGCTGGGCACGGGGCCGTTGGCACTGCACACGGTGGAACACGTGCTGGCGGCTGTGGGCGCGCTGCACATCGATGATCTGGAAATCGCCATGGACGCCTCCGAGCCCCCCATCATGGACGGAAGTGCGGCGCCGTTTTTGGCCGCACTGGCCGAGGCCGAGGTGGTGGCCAACGGCGGGCGTCCAGATTGGTTGATTCTGCGGCGGCCGCTTCGGGTGGTGGAGGGCGAGTCCGTGTACGAGGCCGAACCTTCGCTCGACCTGTCGCTCACCGTGCAGATCGACTTTCCGCATCCGTTGATCGGATCTCAGTCGGGTACGTATCATGTCACGCCGCAGCTGTTTGCACGCGAGCTGGCCTCGGCCCGTACGTTTGGTTTTGTCCATGAGGTCGAGGCGTTGCGGGCGAACGGTTTGATTCAGGGTGCATCGTTGGAGAATGCGGTGGTGCTGGACGCGGACGGTTTGCGCAATGGACCGCTACGCTGGTTCGACGAGTTCGTTCGCCACAAGGCGCTCGATTGTGTTGGAGATCTGGTTCTCGCGGGCGCGCGTGTGCGCGCTCATATCACTGCTCATCGCCCGAGTCATCGCGGGACCGTCGCGTTCGTCCGGGAGTTGGTTCGTACCGCCGTTCGGGAGTCTGCCGTGTATTCCGTCGAAGACATCATGAAGGTGCTGCCGCACCGCTATCCGTTTTTGCTCGTCGATCGGATTCTGGAGATCGAGGAGGGCAAGCGCATTGTTGGCTTGAAGAACGTGACCATCAACGAGCCGTTTTTTCAGGGACATTTCCCCGGGCATCCGATCATGCCCGGTGTGCTGATCGTTGAAGCGATGGCGCAAGTGGGTGGCATGCTGCTCATGCGCACCATTGAAGATCCCGGCAGCAAGGTGGTGTACTTCATGTCGCTCGATAACATCAAGTTTCGCCGACCCGTGAAGCCAGGTGACCAGATTCGTTTTGAGCTCGAAGTGCTGCAGTTGCGCGGCAGCACGTGCAAGATGCGCGGCGTTGCCTACGTCGAAGGTGACGTGGTCGCGCAGGCAGATATGGCGGCGATGATTCGCGATCGATGACTGCACGTATTCATCCAACGGCTATCGTTGACGCATCAGCGGAACTCGGACTCGACGTCGAGATCGGACCGTGGGCGATGGTCGGGCCCGGCTGTATTGTGGGCGATGGTTCCGTTCTTTCACCACGAGCCACGCTGGAACGCAACGTCACGCTGGGGCAGCGCGTGCGCATTGGCGTGGGATCGGTGCTCGGCGGGGATCCACAGGATCTCAAGTACCGCGGCGAAGATACGCGCGTCGAGATCGGGGACGACAGCGCGCTGCGCGAGTATGTCACGATCAATCGTGGTACCGCGCATTCGGTGGTGACCCGAGTCGGACGCAGCTGCTTTCTCATGAGCTATGTACACCTTGCACATGACTGCCAGCTGGGCGACGGCGTGATCATTTCCAACGGCACGCAACTCGCCGGACATGTTGTGGTCGAGGATCGCGCCACGATTTCGGGACTGTGCGCGGCGCATCAGTTTGTCCGCATCGGAAGCCACGCCTTTGTGGGCGGCTGTTCGCGCGTTGCACAGGATGTGCCGCCATTTGTGAAGGCGGTGGGCAATCCGGTGAAGTTGTTCGGGCTCAACAGCGTGGGGCTCCAGCGCAACGGATTCCCCGATGCCACGGTCAAGGAACTCAAGCGCGCCTACCGCCTGCTGTTTCGATCCGAGCATAACGTATCGCAAGGGCTGGTGCGGGCACGCGCGGAGTGCGAGCCATTGCCGGAGATCGTCCGTTTTCTCGACTTTGTTGAGCAAAGCGAACGGGGAGTCGGCTTCTGATGGACGCACGTGTTGGCGTGATCGGTGCCGGTTCGCTCGGACAACACCATGTGCGCATTCTGCGCGATCTGCTGGGTGACCGGTTCGCTGGGTTGTACGATGCGGACACTGCGCGGGCTTCGGCCATCGCCGAGCAGTTGGGTGTGACGGCACACAACAGCGTCGATGCGTTGCTGGATGTCGCCGAGGCCGTGTCGATTGTGGTGCCCACGACGGCGCATCACGCGGTTGCGTCGGCAGCACTGGCGCGCGGCAAGCATGTGTTTGTAGAAAAGCCCTTCACCGTCACGCTTGAGGAAGCGGACGACCTGCTGCAGAAGGCACGCGAGGTGGGCGTGATAGTGCAGGTGGGACACGTGGAGCGGGTGAACCGCGCGGTGCGCGCAGCCATGCCGTATGTAGATGCTCCGCGATTCATTGAAAGCGATCGACTGGCGCCATTCAATCCGCGCGGATCGGATGTGGCCGTGGTGCTCGACCTCATGATTCATGACATCGATCTGGTGCGCACACTGGTTGGTGCACGCGTGAGCGAAGTGCAGGCCACCGGTATTCCGGTACTCACACCGCAGCTCGATATTGCCAACGCACGGCTCGTGTTCGAGAACGGTGCCGTGGCCAATGTGACGGCCAGCCGAGTGTCGCGCGAACGATTGCGCAAACTGCGCATCTTTCAGCGCAGCGGCTATCTCTCGCTCGACCTCGCGGCTGGTACGGGTGAGTTTTACCGCATGCGGCGTGACCTCGATCCGGCGCTGCTGGCATCACAGCCGCGCGCGCTCGAGGAGTTTGTTGAACGCGTTCCGATTGATGCGCCGGAAGCTGAACCACTCAAGCTGGAGCTCGAGCAGTTTGTAGAAGCGATTGCGGGGCGGGCGTCTGTCGCGGTGACCGGAGAAGAAGGACGCGAGGCGTTGTCGGTGGCGCTCCGCATCATGCGTGAAATCGAACGTACCTTGTCTGCGGAGCTTTCTGTCAATCGCGCGTCCGGTGCGTGAGATTCTGTTTGTCGTCGGCGAACCGTCCGGCGACTTGCATGCGGCCAAGGTCGCGCAGGCGCTCAGGGCCGCCCAGCCCGATCGCGTATTGAGTGGTGTGGGCGGCGAAAAGATGCGCGAGGCCGGCGTGTCGTTGCTCGAACACAGTGAACGGCTGGCGGCCATCGGCTTTACTGAAGTGCTGCGCCACATTCCGCGCCACTGGCGGCTGTTGAATACACTCAAAGCGCGACTGACCTCAGGCAATGTCGGTCTGGTGATTCTCATGGATTACCCGGGCTTCAACATGCGTGTGGCCGAAGCTGCCCATGCGGCCGGTGTTCCGGTGCTGTACTACATCACGCCACAGGTGTGGGCATGGGGTGCCGACCGTTTGCCGAAGTTGGCGCGTTGGGTCTCCAAGGCGGCGGTCATTCTGCCATTCGAAGAAGCGCTGCTGCGCGAACACGGCGTAAACGCCACGTTTGTTGGTCATCCGCTGCTCGATCGCGCCGCCGAGCTGCCTGACGAAACGCACGCGCGTCGGACACTCGGCTTACGCGAGGACGCGCCGGTGCTGGCCGTGTTTCCGGGCAGTCGGGGCAGTGAACTGGCACGCCATCTCGTACCGTTCATGGAAACCGCGCGTGAGCTGCAGCGTCGTGATCGTTCGCTGCAGGTCGTGGTCAGTGCCGCGCCCGGCATTACCATCGATTCGTCTGTGTGTCCGTATCCTGTGATACGTGGCGCGTCGTTTACCGTATTGCGCGCCGCCACGGCCGGATTGCTCAAGAGCGGAACGACCACGCTCGAAGCAGCCGTGGCAGGGCTACCGCACATCATTGCGTATCGCACCAGCGCCATCAGTTATGCCATTGCGCGTCGCGTGGTGAAGATTCCGAACATTGGCTTGGTGAATGTGGTGGCCAATCGGCAGGTGTCGCGTGAGTTTGTGCAGAACGCGGTAGTACCTCGCGACATGGCAGACGCGCTTGGTCCGTTGCTCGAGCGGAGTAGTCCGTTGCGCGACGAGGCGATCCGCGGGTTGTCTGATGTCCGCGCTCTGCTTGGAACGCCGGGTGCCTCCGAACGAGCCGCCACTTTTGCTCTTGAGCTGGTGCAATGAGTGGCACACCGCTGGACTGGCGCACGCGCACGCTGATCTGGCTGGGTACAGGGTTTTTGCGTGTGCTGGCGGCGACGTGGCGCACCACAGTGTACGGTCGCACTCCGTCGCGCGAACGGCAGCGGCGTGGTGATCCCGCCGTGATTCTGAGTCTGTGGCATGGGCAGATGCTCCCCATTCTGTGCGCACATCGTGGCGAGCCGTGCACGGTATTGGTGTCGGAACATCGCGATGGTGAAATCATTGCGCGTATTCTTGCGGCGTTCGGGTTTTCGGCAGCGCGTGGCTCGTCGTCTCGTGGTGGTTCGCGCGCGCTGCTGCAGTTGGTGCAGTTGGTGAGTGCGGGCAACGACATTGCCATCACACCTGATGGTCCGCGGGGACCTCGGCAAAAAATGGCACCGGGGGTGTTGCTCATTGCCCAGCGTACTGGTTCGCCGATTGTACCGCTGGTCGCGCACGCCGATCGCGTATGGCGCCTGCGTTCGTGGGACGCCTTCGAAATCCCAAAGCCATTTTCGCGCGTGAGTGTGCTGTATGACGAACAGATACATGTGAAGGCCGCGTCGGCGCGCGAGGCCGCTGAACGGGTACCGGAATACGAGGCCATCATGTCGACCGCCATGGCTCGATGTGCGGCGCATCATCGCGCCCGGGCGGCCCGGGCGGTCGTGGGCGAGTGAGCATGCTCGAGCGCATCGCGGAGTGGGTGTGGTATCGACGCGGTATGGGTGCAAGCGCAGCGCGAGCGTTGCTGGAGCCGCTGTCACTGATCTACGGTCGGGTGATGCAGCAACGCAACGCGCGTTTCGATCGCGGCGTTGGGGTAAAGCCAACAGCGCTGCCGGCCTTGTGCGTGGGCAATCTGTCGGTGGGCGGAACTGGCAAAACGCCCGTTGCGGCGTGGTGTGCGCAGCAGCTTCAGCAGCTCGGTGCTTCGCCGGCGATCGTCTTGCGCGGCTACGGCGACGATGAATGGCGCGAGCACACACTGCTGTCTCCCGGCGTCCCGGTGGTGGTGAATGCAGACCGGGTGCTCGGCATGGCCGAAGCTGCGGAGCAGGGGGCCGACGTGGCGGTGCTCGACGATGCGTTTCAGCATCGGCAGGCGTCCCGTGTGGTCGATCTGGTGTTGCTATCGGCAGACGCCTGGACCGGCGATGTGCGACTGCTGCCCGCCGGACCGTGGCGCGAGCCGCTTTCGTCGCTGCGCAGGTCCAGTGTGGTGGTGATCACCGTGAAGGTGGCCAACGAGTCGCAGGTAGCAACCGTACGCCGCGCGGTGATGACGGCGGCACCTGGTGTTCCGGTCGCGATTGTGGCCATTAAGGCCGGTGTGCTGGTGCCCGTGACGGCCGGCGAGCTGTTGCGCGCCGCGCCTGTCGGCATTGCCCAGTCGCTGGCGTCGCTGCGCGGTGCAGATGTGCTGGCCGTGAGCGCGATCGGCAATCCGGAGCCGTTTGAACAGGTGCTGCGCGAGGCGGGCGCACTCGTCACCGCGCGACGATTCCGCGATCATCATCCGTTCACGGTGGCCGAGGCCGAAGCGCTCGCGCGCAGCGTACCGACGAGCGGGATGGCCATCTGTACACGCAAAGACGCGGTGAAGCTGGCCACACTCTGGCCTCGCACGGCAGCGCCCTTGTGGTATCTTTCCCAAACCATTGTTGTGCGCCTTGGTGCGGACGCGTTGCAGGCGGCACTCGCCCGTGTCGTTGCAGCGCGCCACGCTCCGACGGCCGCATCACGCCCCACTGCCGGCTGAACCGGCCCTCTACCCGCCGCATGGCTATCGACCTTCGACTCCCCACCGATTCCATTGTCCAACCGGACAAGGATCGGTTTCTGAATGAAGACAATCCCTTCGAAGCGATGATGTCGCGCTTTGACCGGGCCGCTGAGTTGCTCGACCTTGAGCCTGGCATCTATCGCATTCTCCGTCATCCGGAAAAGCAGTTGATCGTTTCTGTTCCGGTGCAACTCGATAGTGGAGACGTGGAGGTGTATACCGGCTATCGCGTGGTGTACAACTCCTCACGTGGACCGTCAAAGGGCGGCATTCGCTTTGACATGCAGGTCACGCTCGAAGAAGTGAAGGCGCTGGCGGCGTGGATGACGTGGAAGTGTGCCGTGGTGAACCTGCCATTTGGTGGCGCGAAGGGCGGCGTGATTTGCGATCCGCACAAGATGAGCATTGGCGAACTTGAGCGCCTCACGCGTCGATATACCACAGGCATCATGCAACTGCTTGGTCCTGATACCGACGTGCCGGCGCCCGATGTGAACACCAATGAGCGCGTGATGGCGTGGGTCATGGACACCTATTCCATGCGCGTTGGCCGGACCGAGAACGCCGTGGTCACTGGCAAGCCTGTCGAAATGGGTGGCTCGTACGGTCGGCGTGAAGCCACTGGACGTGGTTGTATGCTCGTAACGCGCGAAGCCATGCAGCATTTGGGTCTGCCTATGCAGGGGGCGACCGTCGCAGTGCAGGGGTTTGGCAACGTTGGGTCGGTGGCCGCACGGCTGCTCGGGCGCGAAGGGTGCCGGATTGTGGCCATCGGTGATCGCTTTGGTGCGCTGCACAACGCCCGAGGCATCGACGTTGACGCCGCCATTGCATACGTCCAGGAGCATCGTTCGCTCATTGGCTTTCCCGGTGCGGATGCGATCGACAACGAGACGCTGCTCACACTCGATGTCGACGTGCTGCTGCCGGCCGCGATGGAAAACGTGATCACGACCAAAATCGCAGCCAAGATTCGCGCCAAGGTGATGTGCGAGGGCGCCAATGGTCCAACGACGGCGGCCGCCGATCCGATTCTTGACGCAAAGGGCGTATTCGTGATCCCGGATATTCTGGCGAATGCCGGTGGCGTGACGGTGTCCTACTTTGAGTGGGTGCAGGATCGCATGGGCTACTTCTGGTCGGAAGATGTGGTGAACGAACGACTGGCCGACATCATGACGCGCAGCTTTCGCGACGTGTTGCAGCTGGCCACACAGCACAATGTGAACATGCGAACGGCCGCGTACATGTTGGCCATCAGTCGTGTAGCCACCGTGCATCGTCTGCGCGGCATCTACGCCTGAACACCAGCGACAGCCAACGGTGCGTGTGACGGTGGTCGTGGTGGGGCGCCCAAGAGTCGGGGGACTGGCCGATGCAATCGCCGAGTACGAAACGCGCGCTGCGCGGTATTGGACGCTTGATGTTTGCGAAGTGCGTGAGGTCAGTGCGCGGTCCATGTCCGCGCACGACGTGATGGCGCAGGAAGCGGAACGCCTGTTGACGCGCGTGCCGGCGGGCGCCAAGGTGTTTGTTTGTGATCCCGCTGGTGAGGACCTGGATTCCGTGCAGTTTGCGTCAACGCTCACCAGCGCACGTGATGCGGCCACCGATGTGGCGTTTGTCATTGGCGGTGCGCACGGCCTCGGGGATTCAGTGAAGTTGCGTGCCTCAAAGAAGCTGCGACTCGCGCCCTTCACGCTTCCGCATGAACTGGCGCGACTCGTGTTGGCCGAACAGTTGTACCGCGCTGGCACGATCGCCCGCGGTGAACCGTATCACAAATGAGATGTCACATCTCGTAACTGCCAGAGATCAACTTCGCATTGAGACTGCCACACTCGGCGGTTCGGCGCTCTCGCGTGGTGTGCAGAACGGCACGTTGCCGGCCTCGTGGCGTCTGAGCCGTCCGCGCGACGTGAACGCGTGGCTCACGCAAGTGCGCGCGGTGCGCCGCGTGGATGATGGGTGGTATCAGGCGCTGCGACCGGCTTTTGGCAGCAACGTGCAATCCGCCGCAGCGCAACGCTTGCGCGAGGCGGCGGACCACGGTGTTGTTGTGACCACCGGACAACAGCCGGGGTTGTTTGGTGGACCAGCGTATACGTTGACGAAAGCGCTTTCGGCACTGGCGTTGGCCGACGCGCTGCAGGCTGAGCTCGGGATTCCGGTGGCACCCGTCTTCTGGGCGGCCACCGATGATTCCGACTGGCAGGAAGCGTCGGTCACGCATGTTGTTGGCCCGGAGGGACTGCAGGCATTGCAAATGACGAGTGTTGCCACCGACGGTGTGGCCATGGCCCACGTAGCGCTCGGCGATGTCACCGAACAACGCGCTCAGCTTCGCGCCGCGTCGGGTTCGGCGGCCGATCCGTTGGTGCTCGATCTCATCGATGCAGCGTACGATGACGGCGCGACCGTTGGTTCAGCGTACGTCACATGGTTGCGTTCGATGCTTGAACCACTGGGCGTGAGTGTGCTGGACGCATCACACGACGCGCTGCGTTTGGCGTCTCACCCGGTTTTGTGCAGTGCGTTGCAACACGCCTCCGGTATTGATCTCGCACTGCGGGAGCGTTCAGCCGAGATCACGGACGCGGGGTTTGTGCCGCAGGTGGAACTGGTAGGCGGACTTTCGCTGGTGTTTCACACAACCGATGGTGTGCGAACTCGTGTGCCGTTGGACGATGCCATCCGTGTTGCCGTCAATGCCGAACCGGGATCGCTCGGCGCCAACGTGCTGCTGCGGCCGGTGCTGGAGCGGGCGCTCATGCCCACTGCCGCCTATGTCGCGGGACCTGGTGAGCTTGGCTATTTCGCGCAGGTGTCGGCGGTGGCGGAGGCGTCGCATAACGCCACTCCGCTGGCGGTTCCTCGCTGGGCGGCGCGATGGGTGGAGCCGCACACCGAGCGATTGCTGGAGCGACTGGGTGTGCAGGCTGAAGAGCTACGCGATCCGCACGCCGCCGAAACACGTTTGGCACGCGCGGCCATGGATCGTGACGTGAGCGATTCGCTCGATCGTTTGCGCGTTACCCTCAGCACGCAACTAATTGCACTCTCGCAGGCGGTGGCGGCTGACGATCAGTTGGTGTCGCAGTCGGTGTTCGACGGTGCGCAACGCGAGCTGGAGCACAGGCTGTCGCGTGTTGAGCGACGGCTTTTGGCGGCGGTGAAGCGGCGCGAGGCAGACACGGCTCGCGATGTCGCGATGGCGCGTGCGGCATTGTATCCGGCAGGGAGCTCGCCGGAGCGTGTGTTAAGCCTCGTGCCAACGCTGGCGCGATACGGACTGGGCGTGCTGTCGGCGTTCCGGGCGCAAGCCGACGTTCACGCGCGCGCGCTGGTGAGAGGTAGCGAATCGTTGCCCGCATGACCGGGACCGACTCTCGCGAGAATCCGCCGCTGCCATCGCAACCAGCGTCATCGGCACCAATGCCATTGGCACCAATGCCGTCGGCACCAATGCCATCGGCTGGACGCAACGCCGGTTTGGTGGGCGCGGGAATACTGGTTAGCCGCCTCGTCGGTTTTGTGCGCACCTGGTTTCTGGCACGCTATCTCGGCACCAGTGCGGAGGCCGATGTGTACACCATGGCGCAACGCATTCCCAATGCGCTGCGCAATCTGTTGGGCGAGGGCACGCTCTCGGCGGCGTTTGTGCCGGTGTATAGCGCTCTGCTGGGTCGTGCCGAGGTACCGCAGTCGGCTCGCGGCCACACGAACGTGGCGAATGAGCACGCGGCGCGGGCGCTGGCCAACGGATTGCTGGGTGTGCTGCTGCTGAGCGCGTCGGTGCTCACGCTGATCGGCATTGCGGCGGCACCGCTTTTGACGCAGCTGTTGGTGCCGGGCTTTACCGGCGAAAAAGCGGAGCTGACCACGCGGCTCATGCGCGTGATGTTTCCGATGTCGGCCTTGATGGTGATCTCCGGTTGGTGTCTTGGTGTACAAAACTCGCATCGGCGGTTTTTCATGTCGTACGCCAGTGCGGCCATGTGGTCATTGGCACAAATTGTGTTGCTGGCGGGCTGGGGCCCGCGTGCGGAGTCCCTCCAGCAGTTGGCGTGGTGGCTGGCCTGGGCCACGCTGGCTGGCGCGGGGCTGCAGGTCGCGGTTCAGTTGCCCGAAGTGTGGAAGCTTACCGGGCCACTTCGTCCCACGCTGGCGTGGCAGAATGCCGATGTGCGCGGTGTCGTGCGCAACCTGTTTCCGGTGGTAGGCGCGCTCGGCGTGGTGCAGCTCTCCGGTTTGGCCGACGGATTCATTGCGTCACTGCTGCCCAATGATGGCGCCGTGAGTGCACTCAACTACGCGAATCTGATCATGCTGCTGCCGGTGTCGTTGTTTGGTATTGCGGTGTCGGCGTCATCGCTGCCCGAGTTGGCGCGTGCGCGCGGGTCCATCACTGCGCACAACGAGCTCGTTGCGAGCGCGGAGTCGGCGCGCACGCAAGTGAGTCAGGGCTGGCTGCGTATTCTTTTTTATGTGGTACCCAGCGCGGTGGTGTTCGGAGCCTTTGGGGATCTGGTGATTGGCATGTTGCTGCGTTCGGGACTGTTTGGCGATCGGGAGCAACTTCTCGTTCATGCAACGCTGGCCGCGTACAGCGTGGGGTTGGTGGCGTTTGCGTCCAACCGATTGTTTGCCACCGTGTTTCACGCGTCGCAGGACTACAGAAGCCCGCTCCGGTTTTCCATGGTGAGTGTAGCGGTGTCGATTACGGTGGCGGCCACGCTCGCATATGTGTTTCGCGCTCATCCATTGGCGGTAGCCGCGATTGCGTTTGGTGCAGCCATGGGATCATGGGTCAACTTTGCGTTGCTGTGTTCTGGTACGCGCCGGCTCGTTGGGCCGCTGCTCGATGCGTCGGCGCAGCGGGTGTTCTGGCGTATTGTGCTGCTGGCGCTGTTGGCGGGTGGCGCCGCGTTCGGTGTGCGCATGGCGCTGCCACCGTTGCATCGCTGGATAGAGGGACCGTTGGTGCTGGGTGCGTTCTCGCTGGTGTATTTGCTCGCATCATGGTGGGATGGTTCGGCTGAAGCGGCCCGCTGGCTGCGATTGCGTACGCGCACTTCGCGGGCGTCGGCGGGCGGTGCGTTGTGAGTACCACGGAACGCATGCCGACCAACGTGGCCGCCAAGGTACCACATTTGCCGGAGTCACCGGGCGTCTATCTCTGGAAGGACGCCACCGGCACCATCCTGTATGTGGGCAAAGCCAAGCGGCTGCGTTCGCGCGTCCGCAGTTATTTCGCGCTCGACCATGTCAGTCCTCGCACGGTTGCCATGGTACGTCGCATTGCCGATGTGGACACGCTGGTTGTGCCTACCGAAGCGCACGCGCTCATCCTCGAAGCAAATCTGATCAAGGAGTATCGTCCGCGCTTCAACGTGGCGCTGCGCGACGACAAGTCATATCCGTACATCAAGGTCACGGTGCAGGAGCCGTTCCCGCGCGTGCTCGTGACACGCCGTTTGACCGACGACGGTGCGCGTTACTTTGGACCCTACACCGACGTGGCCGCCATGCGTCGCGCGCTGAATGTGGTCAAGCGCACGTTCACTGTACGCTCGTGCCATTACGATCTGCCACGCGAACGTGTAGACCGGCCGTGCCTTGATTATTTCATCAAGCGCTGCCACGCACCCTGTGTGGGCTGGCAGCAGCAGGCGGCGTATCGCGCCATGATCGATGATGTCGTGGCCTTTCTTGATGGTCGCACCAGCGATGTGGTGGGTCGCGTGCGCGAGCGCATGCGACTGGCCTCTGACAATCTGGATTTCGAAACGGCCGCTGACATGCGCGATGCACTCAAGCATCTCGAAAAGATGGAAGAGCCCACCGTTGTTGTGGATGTCGAAGGCGGCGATCGCGATGTCATTGGTTACGCGCGTGACGGAGAAGATGCCTGCGCGGTGGTGATGCGCATTCGCGACGGCAAGTTGCTGGCGCGCGAGCAACGGCTGCTCGAGCACGCGGAGGACATTGAAGACGGGCTGGTGCTGTCGGCATTCCTGCTGCAATGGTATCGCACGGCGCCGGGTCGATCGCGTCAGCTGCTGCTGCCGTTTGCCGTGCCGGAGCAGGACATGCTCGAAGCGGCGCTCGAGGGTTCCCAGGTGCGCGTGCCGCAACGTGGTCCGCGCCGTGCGCTGGTGGATCTGGCCGACCAGAATGCACGCCATCTGCTGGAAGAGTTCAAACTGGCGGCGCTTGAAGCCGATGAACGGGCCTCTGATCCAGTGTACGAGCTGCAACGTGAACTTGGGCTTCCGCGGTTGCCGCGCTCGCTGGCGTGTTTTGACATCTCCCACGCGCAGGGCACCGACACGGTCGCGTCGAGCGTGTGGTTTGAAAACGGTCGGCCCAAGCGTAGCGAGTATCGCAAGTTCATCATCAAGGACACCGCTGGCATTGATGACTTCAAGTCCATGCATGAGGTCGTGTCGCGGTTTTTGCGCCGGCGACTCGACGAACAGAAGCCATTGCCGGATCTCGTGGTGATAGATGGTGGCAAAGGTCAGCTGAGTTCGGCCGTTACTGCGTTACGTGAAGTGGGCTTGCCCAATCAGCTGATTCTGAGTCTGGCCAAGCGTGAGGAAGAAATCTTCCTGCCCGGTCGCAGCGACGGTATTCGACTCGCCCGCCGTTCGCCGGCGTTGCGCATGTTGCAGCAGGCGCGCGACGAGGCGCATCGGTTTGCGATCACGTTCCAGCGCACGAAGCGCGCCGCGCGTACGATTACATCGGAGCTGTTGCAGATTCCGGGCGTTGGTCCATCGCGGCGCCGCGCGTTGTTGCATCGCTTTGGTAGTGTGCAAGGCGTGCGCGATGCCACGCTCCAGGACATTGCCAATGTACCGGGGTTCGGCGATGCAATCGCTCGCAAGGTGCACATTGCGCTTGGGCAGCTGACGCCGCCGGTCGCCGAAGCCGGCGCTGATGATCAGGTCGACGTCGACACCGACGTCAACACCGACGTCAACACCGACGTCAACACCGCTGTCGAACTGAATACCAAAGCTTCCATCACTCCCCCATCTGAAACGTCATGACCTGGACGCTTGCCTGTTCTGCGTGTGGTACCGAAGCTGCTTCCGTTGCCGGTGCGACGACTTGCACCGCCTGTGCGCAGCCGCTGTTTGCGTCGTACAGTCCGGTGCCCCGTGATCACACCTTTCCAGCGCGCTGGGACATGTGGCGCTATGCCGCATGGCTGCCGCTGCACGTGGGCGAGCAACCGGTCACACTCGGTGAAGGGCTCACACCGCTCATCGAAGCACCGGCACTGGCACAGTCTGTTGGTGTGCGGCGTTTGCGCATCAAGGACGAATCGCAAAACCCAACCGGCTCGTTCAAGGCGCGCGGTATGAGTGCTGCAGTCACGCGAGCCCGGGGTGACAAGGTACCAGGGCTGGTGGTGCCAACCGCCGGAAACGCCGGTGCCGCATTGTCCGCATACGCGGCGGCCGCCGGCATTCCGGTACGCGTATTTGCGCCGCGCACAACACCGCGTCCCATTCTCGATACGATTGACGCGATGGGTGCACAGTTGGTGCGCATTGACGGTCACATAGGCGACGCAGGTCGCATGGCGGCAGAGTTCGCGAAGGAGTCCGGGTGGTGGCCGGTGGCCACGCTTCGTGAGCCGTATCGTGTGGAGGGAATGAAAACTATGGGCTTTGAGCTCGCCGAGCAGTGCAACTGGTCGGTGCCGGATGTGGTGGTGTATCCAACCGGTGGCGGCGAAGGTACGGTAGGCATCTGGAAGGCCTTCAAAGAACTTATGGAATCCGGCTGGCTTCCGCCCGACACTCGTCAGCCGCAGTTCGTCGTGGCGCAATCAAGCGGATGTGCGCCCATCGCGCGCGCTTTTGCGGCGGGAGCGGATCACGCGGATCCGTGGATCGATCCGGAAACATACGCCAGCGGGCTGCGTGTCCCCACACCATTGGGTGATCGCGTGCTGCTGCGCATTCTTCGCGAAACGGGTGGACAGGCGGCCAGTGTCAGTGATGACACCATGCGCGTAGCCACGCGGGAGCTCGCGGAACACACCGGCATTGACGCCGCACCCGAGGGAGGCTGCGCGATCGCGGTACTCAAGCTGCTGGTGCAGGAAGGCAAAGTGTCGAGAGACGCTGATGTGGTGGTGTTCAATACCGGTGTCGGTGCGTCGTACCGTCCGTAGTCGCTCACTCTTACCCCAGGAGCATCGATGTCACAGCACACCAACCGCGTGAGGGGCCTGAACACCCGGCGCACTGCGAGCGTTCGTCGAGTGATTACATACGTGTTGGCTGCGCCGCTCGTATTCATCGCAGCGGCGTGCGGAAAGAACACGTCATCAGACGGATCGGGAGCACCAGGCAGCAGCGCTACCAGCAGCGTTGCGGTGGCTTTCGAACGCTACGAATTGCCCAACGGGCTCGATGTTATTCTGCACGTCGATCGCTCTGATCCGATTGCCGCCGTGGCCATGACATTCCACGTGGGTTCGGCACGCGAAGTGCCTGGCAAAACAGGATTCGCACATCTGTTCGAACATCTGTTCTTTCTCGACTCCGAAAATCTCGGACCGGGTGGACTCGATCAGCTCATGACGCGCGTGGGCAGCTCCACCAACGGGTCCACAAGCAACGATCGCACCAACTACTTCGAAGTGGTGCCAACCGACGGTCTGGAAAAAACGCTGTGGGCGGAAGCCGACAAGCTGGGCTTCTTCATCAACACCGTCACCGAGTCGGTGGTCGCCAAGGAAAAGCAGGTTGTCAAAAACGAAAAGCGTCAAAGCGTGGACAACCAGCCATACGGCCACAACAACTATGTCATCGATCAGGCGTTGTATCCGGAGGGGCATCCCTATCGCTGGCAGGTGATTGGATCGCTGGCTGATCTGGAGGGCGCGACGCTGGCCGACGTGACGGAGTTTCACAGTCGCTGGTACGGCCCCAATAACGCGACGCTCGTTGTGGCGGGCGACATTGATGTCGCACAAACCAAAGCCTGGATTGAGAAATACTTTGGCGGTATTCCGTCGGCCGACATGCCGGAACCGACCACACCGCCAGCGGTGGCCCTCACCTCCACGCCGCGATTGATGCACGAAGACAACCTGGCGCGCGTCCCCATGCTTACACTGGCGTGGCCCACGGTACCGGTCTATCACCCAGATCAGTACGCGCTGGATGTGCTTGCCGCAGTGCTGACCGACGGAAAGACGGCACCGTTTTATAAGGTGCTGGTTGAAGAAGCCAAGGTCGCTCCCTCGGTAAATGCGGGTCAGTTCAATGGCGAGTTGGCCGGGCGCTGGGACCTGACCATCCGCGCCTTTGCCGATATGCCGCTTGATAGCGTTGCGGCGGCTGTGCAAACGGCATTTGCCCGTTTCGAGCGGGACGGCGTGCCCGACACTGAGTTGCAACGCATCAAAGCGGGATACGAGCGCTCCTTTTATTCCGGTTTGTCGTCTGTTATCGGCAAGGCGTTTCAGCTGGCGCAGTACAACATCTTCGCCAACGATCCCGGTTTTGCAGAAGAAGATCTTCGCCGCACGCTGGCCGTAACCGATGCCGATGTGAAGCGCGTGTACGCACAATACATCGCGGGCCGCCACCACATCACCACCAGTTTCGTGCCCAAAGGCCAGGCACAACTCGCGGTCGCGCAGTCACAGCGTGCCGAGGTGGTAGAAGAGCCGATCGTGCTCGGCGCCGAAGATGCAATTGGCACCATTGCACGTGGAGAAAATAAAACGGCGTCCGGCTTTGATCGTGCGGTAGAACCGCCGTTTGGCACGTCACCGTCGCTCAAGGCGCCTTCCGTTTGGCGCACGCAGTTGGCCAACGGCTTGCCGGTGCTCGGCATTACCGACCGCGAAGTACCGTTGGTACAGTTTGAGCTGAGCCTGCGCGGCGGACAGTTGTACGAAACGCCCGGACGCGTGGGTGTGGCCAATCTGTTGGCCGAAAGCATGACGGCGGGCACGGCCAAACGCACACCGGCCGAGCTGGAGCAGGCCATTGATATGCTCGGCGCGAGTATCAGTGTCTCGTCAGGCGGGCAGCGTTTCACCGTGCGCGGAAGCATGCTCGCGAAAAACTACGATTCCACGATGGCGCTGGTGCAGGAGATCCTGCTGGAGCCCCGCTTTGATTCCACCGAGTTCGTGCTCGCAAAGCAGCGCGTGGCCAACGCGTTGCGGCAGCGGGCGGCGAGTCCTACAGCGGTTGCTGGTGACGCCTTTCAGCGCCTGATGTACGACGGGCACGTGCTGGCCGGGAATTCGCTGGGTGATCTCGCTTCGATTGAGACCATTACACTGGCCGATCTGCGGGCCTTTCACGCCACCACGATCAAGCCGTCCGTCGCCGCATTGCACGTTGCAGGAGACGTGAGCGAACAGCAGGTCGTGATGTCGCTCGGACGGCTGGCCGAACAATGGACGGGAGACGCTCCAGCGCTGCCGGCCGCGCCTACGTGGATGCCGGAACGCGCCGGGTTGTTCTTCGTGGACGTGCCCAATGCGAGCCAGAGTGTGCTGCGCATCGGGTATCCGGCGCTGGCCGCCGCCGATGCGGATTTCTATCCGGCGGAGGTGATGAACTTCCGGTTGGGCGGCGGCGGATTTGCGTCGGAGCTCACGCAGGTGCTGCGTGAGCAGCGCGGTTACACGTATGGAATCGGGTCGGGTTTTCAGGGCACCGAGTTTGCTGGTCCGTTTGGGATTACGTCGTCCGTGCGCGCCAATGTGACCCTTGAAGCGCTGCAGGATATCAAGCGCATCGTGGAGCGGCATGGTCCAGACTTTGACGTCAACGGCCTCGAGGCGACCAAGAGCTATTTGCTGCGCTCCAATGCCGGAGCGTTCGAAACGCTCGGCGCCAAGCTCGGGCTGCTCACGGACATGAGCGCGTACGGATTTTCGGCTGACTATGTGCTCAGGCGTGAGCAAGTGGTGCGCGATATGGACGTGGCTGCCATCCAGGCGCTCGCGTCCCGGTATCTTGACCCGTCGCGTATGGTGTGGCTGGTGGTGGGCGACGCGCGCACGCAACTGCCGCGCCTGCGCGCACTTGGACTGGGTGAGCCCACCCTGCTTGATCGCGACGGACGGCGGGTGAACAATGCCGCTCCGCGCTGAGACTGACGCGCCTTCGCCACCTCGCCTGAGGTTCAGGGCATCGGTCCGAAGTCCATGTTATTCCTTGACTTCGGGCCGCTGACTTCGTTAACTTTCTCATATAGGACACTCGCTCAATCGTGTCCATGTCAACCGGGGGCGGGCCGCGACGCGGTCTCGGCCCCCGTTCTGTTCTGTCCTCGTTTGCCGGCTTGTTGCTTGTATGGTCCGTGTCACTGCTGTAGAACCCGAAAGCATCGCCGACGCCATCGGTATTGAGCCCGGGACCGAACTTCTCGCCGTCAACGGACGTCCGCTGGAAGACTTCCTTGATTGGGAGTTTCTCACAGCGGATGAGGCCTTTGTCGTTTCGGCGCGCCTCCCCGACGGCTCCGAAGTTGAATACGATATTGAGCGCGATACCGAAGACGTGATGGGTGTGGTGCTTGCGCCGCCCACCATTCGCCGCTGCGCCAACCGATGCGAGTTCTGCTTCATTGAAGGACTGCCCAAGGGACTGCGCAAGCCGCTGTACATTCGAGACGACGATTATCGGCTGTCGTTCGCGTACGGCAACTTCGCCACGCTGAGCAACGTCAAGGAAAAAGACATTCAGCGCATTCTCGAGTATCGGCTTTCGCCGCTCTACGTGTCGGTGCACGCCACGCCATGGGAAGCGCGCAAAGTGTTGCTCAACAATCCGCGGGTGCCCAACATCGTGGAGCAGCTCACTCGGCTGGCTGACGGCGGCATTCAGTTTCACGGACAGATGGTGATAGTGCCCGGGCTCAACGACGGTGCCGTGCTCGAGGAATCGCTGCACGATTTGTACGAATTGGGAGACGCCATGATGTCGGTGGCCATTGTACCCGTTGGGCTCACGCAGTTCTCGCACATCTATACCGGTCAGTCGATGGACCCGGAAACGTCCGGCGCGCTGCTCGATCACCTGGAGCGTTGGGCCGAACGAGCGATGGCCGAACGCGGAGAACGCTGGGTCACCGGATCTGACGAACTATACTTGTTGGCCGGACGTCCGCTCCCCGACGCTGAGTTCTACGGCGAGTTCCAGCAGATCGAAAACGGCGTCGGCGCTGTGGCGTCGTTGCGTCAGCGCGTGGCTCGAGGCCTCGATCAGCTGCCGCGGCTGGACGGGCGGCGTATTGGTATCGTCACGGGTACGTCCATGGCTCCGCTCATGCCTGAACTGCTGGATATGTTGTCGCAAAAAACCGGCGCCACGTTTGTGCTGATTCCGGTTGAGAACTCATTGTTCGGTCCCACTACCACCACGGCTGGTTTGCTGGTGGGGGCCGATATTCGCCGCGCGCTCGATGGTCGCCATGACCTTGATCTCGCCCTTATTCCGGCCGAGTGTATCAACGACAACGGCCTCTTTCTAGACGACGAGCCGTTTGTGATGGTGCGCGAAAGTTTTCCGATGCCGGTGTATCCCTCGTACGATTTTATTGACGCGCTCGTGCTTGAAGGCCGTGCGTCCGTTCGGACTGCCGCATGAGTTTGCCGGTGGTTGCGCTGGTCGGGCGCCCGAATGTAGGCAAGTCGGCGTTGTTCAATCGCATTGTTGGCGGGACCACGGCCATTGTGAGCGACGAAGCGGGCACCACGCGTGATCGTCACTTTGCGCAAACCGATTGGGCCGGTCGTCATTTCTGGATTGTGGACACGGGTGGGCTCACCGATGATCCGCGCATCCCGATGGATCTCGAAATCCGCAAGCAGGTGCTCACGGCAATCGAAGAAGCCGATCTACTCATGCTGATCGTAGACGCCAAGGCGGGACTGCATCCGAGTGACCGTCGCGTGCTTGATTTGCTGCGCGATGCGAGCAAGCCGTGGATTCTCGTGGTGAACAAGGTTGACGACGCGCGCGATTCCAGCTGGTATGAGTTTTTTGAACTCGGCGCCGGTGATCCCGTCCCCGTGTCGGCGCGCAACGGTACAAGTACGGGTGATTTGCTCGACGAAGTCGTCAAGCGCATCCCGGACGCGCCGGAAGAAGTCCCGGATTCGCTGCGCGTGGCCGTGATCGGCCGCCCGAACGTGGGTAAATCATCGTTTATCAATCGCATTCTCAAGGAGGATCGATTGGTGGTGGCAGACGAAGCCGGCACCACGCGTGATTCCATCGATACGCCCATGCGCTACCACGATCGCGATCTCATTTTCGTGGACACAGCCGGATTGCGCAGGCAGAGCAAAGTTGACGAGGGCATTGAGTTCTACGCGACGTTGCGAACGCTCAAAGCCATTGATCGCGCTGATATTTGCGTGCTGCTAGTAGACGCGGTGGACGGGATTCATAATCAGGATCTCAAGGTCGCGACGTTGGCCTGGGAAGCGGGACGTGGACTGATTCTTGTGGCCAACAAATGGGATCTGTATCCCGAGAAAGGTGACAAGAGTGCCGACAAGTTCCGCAAGAGCATTGTGGAGAAGGCGCCGTTTTTGGGTCACGTGCCATTCCTGTTTACGTCGGCGCTCACGGGCCAACGGGTGAACAAGGTGTTGGACATCGTGATGGAAGTGGATGTGGCGCGGAACACGCGCATTTCCACCAGCGCGGTGAACGATCGACTGGGCGAGCTGCTCGCACGTCGTCAGCCGCCACAGCAGGCGGGACTTGAAGTGAAGCTCAACTACGCCACGCAGGTGGAAGTCGCACCACCCACCATTGCCGTATTTGGCAATCATCCCGATCTCGTGGTTGAGCATTATATTCGCTTTCTGCACAACGGCTTTCGCGAGACGTTTCCATTTACCGGTAGCCCGCTCCGCATTGTCTTGCGGCGTAAAAACGCCGTCGCATGACGCTCATGTTTGTCGTCGGACTGGCGATGGCGTGGTTGCTGGGCTCCGTACCAACCGCGTATCTCGTGGGTCGCGCGCACGGGGTGGATTTGCGCTACGTGGGCTCTGGTAATCTTGGCGCCACGAACGCGCTGCGGACCCTCGGATGGAAGGCGGGGTTGCTGGTGTACTTCGTGGACACGCTCAAAGGCATACTGCCTGTGGCACTGATTCCGCGCTTGTTGCCGGCGATGTTTGGGACAACGCCTCCTCCACAGTGGGGGATGGCACTGGGCGTGGCGGCGATTCTCGGCCATGTGCGACCGGTGTTTCTGCGAGGCAAAGGTGGTGGCAAAGGTGTGGCCACGGCGAGCGGCGTGTTTCTGGCGTTGGTACCGTGGCCGGCATTGGCGGCGATGCTCAGCTTTATCGTGGTCACGTGGATCTGGCGCTACATCTCTCTGGCGTCCCTGGTGGGCTCCGTGGTGCTGGTCACCGGTGTGGTGCTCCAGTACGGCGTGCAATCCCCTTACTTTGTGCTCGCCACATGTGTCGCGCTGTTTGTGTTCTATACGCATCGTGACAACATCTCGCGTCTGCGCAGTGGGACCGAGCGCCGGTTGGGCGAGCGCGAGCCGACTGACAGAGGCAGCTCCACGGACACTTTGGCCAACGTCGCCGAGCGCCAATCGTGAAGCATCCAGCTCCGTCGGCACGCATGCACTGCGCTGTTATCGGCGCCGGAGCGTGGGGTACCGCGATTGCCGATCGCTTGGCACGCAACGGGCACTCGGTGCGAATCTGGGCGCGCGAGCACGATGTGGTGGCGTCCATCAACAGCACGCATCGCAATCAGCGTTTCTTGCAGGACGCGCCGTTGGCGCCCGGTCTCGTGGCCACGTCGCACATGGGCGAGGCGCTGGAGAATGCCGTGCTCGTGGTGTACGCCGCGCCGTCGCATGTGTTGCGCGCCGTGGTGCAGAGCGGGGCGCAGTATCTGGAACCATCAGCCGTGCTCGCGGTGGCGACCAAAGGCATCGAGCGTGACACGCTCATGCTCATGACAGACGTGGTGGCCAGTGAATCGCCGGCGCATCAGACCGTCGCCTTCAGTGGTCCAAGCTTCGCTGCTGAAGTCGCCGCACAACAACCCACAGCCATCGTAGCGGCCAGCAGCGTGCCATCTGCGGCGGCATTTCTGCAGCTGGCCGCCAGTGCGCCGGCGCTTCGCGTCTACACCAGCGATGATGTCGTTGGCGTTGAACTTGGTGGCGCGCTCAAAAATGTCATGGCGGTAGCGACCGGCATTCTCGAAGGCCTCGGCATGGGCTTCAATCCGCGTGCTGCACTCATAACGAGAGGACTCGCGGAAATGACGCGCTTGGGCGTCGCACTTGGCGCGCATCCTGAAACGTTTGCCGGACTGGCTGGACTTGGTGATCTGGTGCTTACGTGCACCGGTTCGCTCAGCCGCAACCGGGCAGTTGGCGTGGCCATAGGGCAGGGGCAAACGCTGGATGAAGCGTTGGCCGGCAAGGACTCCGTGGCCGAGGGCGTGCTGAATGCACAGAGTGCGCGCGCGCTGGCCGATCGGGCGGGTGTGGAGATGCCGATTGTTGAAGCGACACACCGCATACTGTTTGACGGCCAAGCGCCCGTTGAGGCGATTGCAGAACTGATGGCGCGCGAGTTGCGCGCGGAACGGGACGACGGGTAATGCTCAAGGGCGAACCCGTCCAGGAGTTCTATTCAATTGGTGAGGTGTGTGCGCTCACCGAACTCAAGCCACATGTGCTGCGCTACTGGGAAAGTCAGTTCAAGGTGCTCAATCCAGCCAAGAATCGCTCGGGCAATCGCGTGTACGCGCGTCGTGAAGTCGAGCTCATTCTGCTTGTGAAACAACTGCTGTACGCGGAGAAGTTCACCATTGATGGCGCTCGACAGAAGCTCGAAGAGCACCGACGTGGTGGTGAACTGCGGGCGGTTGCGCGTACGGCGCTTGAGCTTGAGACGATTGAAGCACTGGAACGCGATTTGTACGCGTTGCAGGAGCTACTCGATGCTCCCATTTAACTTATCCAGATGCGAATTCTTCTCAGTAACGACGACGGCATCCTGGCTCGCGGCCTTGGTGTACTCGAAAAAGCGTGCGAGTCCCTTGGTGAGCTCACGGTAGTTGCCCCCGATCGCGAGCAGAGTGCCACCAGTCACTCGCTCACGCTACATCATCCGCTGCGCCCCGTGCGTCTGGGTGAACGACGCTGGCAGGTGGATGGTACGCCCACCGATTCCGTCTTGCTGGGTGTGGGGGTCCTCATGTCTGAGAAGCCAGATTTTGTGATCAGTGGGATCAATCACGGGCCGAATATGGGCGAGGACGTGTTGTATTCCGGTACCGTGGCTGCCGCCATGGAAGGGCTGGCGCTGGGCATTCCGTCTATCGCCGTGTCGTTTGCCGGCACCGTGTTGCGCGCCGATGCCTTGCTCGATTCGCAAACTGAGTTGCTGGCTCGTTTGCTCGCGCACCTTACATCGCTGCCGACGTTCCCACCAGACACGTTGCTCAACGTGAACTTGCCGGGGATTGAGGCGTCGCAAATCAAAGGGGTGAAGCTCACCCGGCTCGGGCGTCGCGTGTTCTCCGATTCCATTACGCGCATGAAGGATCCCTGGGGACGCGAGATCTTCTGGGTGGGCGGTGGCTCAGTGGAATGGAGTGGACCCACAGATTCTGATTTTGCGACGGTCAAAGATGGATACATCTCAGTGACGCCGTTGCATCTGGATCTCACGCATCGCGACCAGCTCGACGCGTCGGCGGATTGGTGGCGGGAGCTGTAGAGCCGTCGTTTCGTGGGGCGCGGCGTCGCTTGGTGGAAGCGCTGCAGGACAAGGGGATAAAAGACCTTGCAGTGCTTCGCGCTATCGATACCGTGCAGCGCCACAAGTTTGTGCCGGAGTCTACGCGTCATCGTGCCTACGAGGACGCGGCGTTGCCGATTGGATCGGGACAAACGATCTCGCAACCGTTCGTCCACGCGCGCAGCATTGAGCTGCTCGAACTCACCGGTCAGGAGCGCGTGCTCGAGATCGGGACTGGTTCCGGATATCAAACGGCGTTGCTGGCGCAGCTGTCCGCGCAGGTATTTTCGGTGGAACGCGTGGCCGCGCTCATTGAACGTGCGCGAGTGTTGTTGGCTGAACTCGATGTGCGGAACGTCAGCATGTTGCTTGGTGACGGCACACTTGGCTGGCGCGACTACGCTCCGTACGATGGGATCATCGTGGGGGCAGGCGCACCGCATGTCCCTGCGGCATATTCCGAGCAATTGGCGGAGGGTGGACGGCTGGTGTTACCGGTTGGCGGGCGCGAAGAGCAGGTGCTGTGCGTATTCACCAAACGGGGTGACCAGTTGGAGCGCCGTGACATCACGCCGGTTCGCTTCGTCCCTCTGATTGGAGCCGGTGGCTGGCCACCCGGCTGAGCCATCGTACGCCGTACCTCAGCGCGCTGCATGCGCATTGAGGGCGGCATTGTTTGATCGTTAGCCCGGGTCCTTCATGTCCTCATCGTCGCGGTCGTCATTGCTTCCCCCGTACGCCATGCCGTCACACGATGACGGCGTCGGGAGCGCTGAGCACGCGCACTCGGAGCGCCCGAGTGTGTTGTCGGCTCGGTGGCCGTTTGTGCCTCCATCGTTTTCGGGTGAGGTGCCGTACACTGCGTCCGTGGCCAGCCGCGTCATCGACGGCAGCGCGAGCGGCACTGCGAGCGGCACTGCGAGTGGCACTGTGAGCGGCACTGCGAGCGGCACTGCGAGCGGCGCTATGAGCGGCAGTGCGGGTGGCACTGTGAGCGGTACTGCGAGTGGCACTGCGAGCGACACTGACCCGGACGCTCAGCGGACGACACCCGAGGCGACTTCAGTCACGCACGACGCCCTCGACGACGGGTTACCCTGGATTGAAGAGTTTGCTGAAACGGCGTCTGCGGATTTCGCAGAGGAAGCGGACGAAGTGGAGGAAGCGGAAACTGCCGACACCGCCGACACGGCCGACCCTGCCGACACTGCAGACGCTGTAGACGAGTCCGCCGACACGTGGGCCATCGACGAGGCTGGCCCGTCCATCGCGCATATTGCGAACGATCTGGCGTCGGCCAGTGCGCCGCCGGCGAGCGCCGCGCAGCCAGGCGCCCATGCGCCATGGCAGGACGACGAGACCTGGATGGACATCATGCCCACGTTGCCCAATACCGGCTCGCACGATCCGGCCATGGATACCTCGTGGGCGCGCGCTTTCGCGGAGCCGCCTGCTCC
The DNA here is from genome assembly GCA_038203945.1 of Gemmatimonadales bacterium. GTDB lineage: Bacteria > Gemmatimonadota > Gemmatimonadetes > Gemmatimonadales > Gemmatimonadaceae > JAABRT01. The sequence goes on along the minus strand of JBBRDJ010000001.1, from coordinate 57,406 downwards.
GATGACCCCGCCGCCCATTCCCGAAGGTGACACGCAGGCTGCTGCCGCGTCGCTCGAAGCGATTGCCCGTCGGTTGCGCGCTGGTGATCTCAGCGTACCAGGGTTCCGAGCCGAATCGGGAGATGCTGCGGCGCTGGCTGCGACTCTCTCCGCCCTGCTCGCGGCGCACTCCTGAGCCGACGTTGAGCGACTTCACCACTCCGCCATCACTCGTTGAGCGAGTCACGCGCGCCGTTCGTGACGTGCCGGACTTTCCCAAGCCTGGCATCAGCTTCAAGGACATCACCCCGCTACTGGCCGACCCGGTGTTGCTGCGCGATGTTGTGCGCGCCATGCAGGCGCCGTTTGCCACATCGGACATCACGCACGTGGTGGCCGTGGAGAGCAGGGGCTTTCTCTTTGGTGTGCCCATGGCCTTGGCACTGGGAGCGGCGTTTGTGCCGGTCCGCAAACCGGGCAAGCTGCCGTGGCGATCGGCGCGTGAGAGTTATGCGCTGGAGTATGGCAACGATGCTATCGAGATCCACACCGACGCGCTCACCACAAGGGCTCGCGTATTGATCGTGGATGACGTGCTCGCCACCGGCGGCACTGCGGCGGCGGCGTGTCGACTGGTCGAGCGGCAGGGCGGACAGGTAATCGGCGTATCGGTGTTGATGGCGCTGGGCTTCCTGCGCGGACGCGACGCACTTGGCGCTCGGCGGACGTATGCGGTATGGGACACGGACTGACGGCGGTGTAAGTCGCCGGGTGAGCGTTGTGCGGCGGCGGCGGGACTGGGATGTGGCGGATATCCTGATGGCCGGTGAGGCGCTCTGTTCGTCGGGCGAAACTGGCGAGCCCACAAGGCCACGAGGACACAAGGCCACGAGGACACAAGGCTACGAGGCTACCTCGCCTCGGGGCACGGTTTTGCCAGAACGACGAATCAGCAGTTCGGTTGAGCATCGCCCTGACCGTCGCCTTTATGAACGCCCGGCCATGTGTTCGTGTGGTGATCCCTCGGTGATCGCGTTAGCTTGTGCAGCGTGATACGGGACACGCCCCCGTAGCTCAGTTGGATAGAGCAGCGGTTTCCTAAACCGTTGGTCGGAGGTTCGATTCCTCTCGGGGGCACTGCAGTCTGTGGCTGATGCAGCCATGGGGGCCGAGAATCGCGGAGAATAACGGGTGACGTTTGGCCACGGATTGAGTATCTTTTGCGCTTGCGTTGTTTTTGCGCGCCTGGCATAAACCCTGATGACCCCGTAGTGCACCAATGGCCAAAACCTCCCGTCCTGTAAGTTCCTCGGCGCCCATCGCTGCCGATCCTGATGATCCGCTTGAGAACGCCACCATGTGGTTGCAGGCCAATGGCAAGCTGGTGGGTATTGGCGTGGCTGTGGTGGCTGTAATCGGTCTTGGTATTTACGGTGTGCGTGCTTCTGACGCGAAAAAGCAGACGAACGCTTCAACCGCTTTGTATTCAGCGCAGGCGGTGCTGTATCAGGGTCAGACCGATTCGGCTCGGATGGTGCTGCAGGGCGTTGTGGACCGCTATGGCGGCACGAGTTCGGGGGAACAGGCGGTACTGCTGCTCGCCCAGTCTCATTTTGAGGCGGCCGAGTTTGCGGAGGGTATTGCGATACTGGAAAAGGCGCGCAGCGGCGCCTCGGCAACTTTCTCGGCGTCCATGGATGTGCTGTTAGCGGCTGGATACGAGGGGCAGGCCAACTTTGCCAAGGCGGCGGAGTCCTACGCATCGGCTGCCAAAGCGGCAGGTTCGGAAACGGAGCGTGATGCGCACCGGCTGGCTCAGGCTCGATCGTTGATGCGAGCGGGCAGCAGTGCGGAAGCGCAGGCGCTGTTCCAGGAGCTTAGCGAGAAGCCCGGTTCGCCGTATGCGCAGGAGGCATCTGTGCGGTTGGGTGAGTTGCTGGCCTCAGGTCGGTAGTCAGTCGCTCGAACTGAAGAGTTTGCAAAAACGGCGCGATAGTAGATGGGTCGAGTTCACGGTACGTGATCTCGGCCCGTTTCTGCTTTGGTCGTGACCTTTTGCAGGCAGCAGGCTTGTAAGGTAGAGGGTTGGCTGGAGTGCGGAATGCGGGATGGGAGCTGACGCGACCATGTTGCGGAGGTTTTGTGGAGGCTGGATTCGCGTCGCGCGGAGAAGCGACAGTAAACGATCACTAACATGACAGTATCAAGTTCTTTCGGTTCGGTATCGGCCTACGAATATGCGAATAATACATGTTATGTAAACCAAAGTACGTGGATAACTGTGGACAACGTGGACAGCCCCTGGTACTTGCGTATTGAGTGTGTGGGCGCACTCGACTGATTGACAACGACTTACGCCGCTTACTTCAAGTCAGTTATCACTTTGGGCGTCACGTTCGTCCGAATGAGCCAATCTCTCCACATTCCTGACATGAGAAATCATGTCGGCTCAGTGATACGGTTTTCTCTCGCAAGTTTGACCGCGTTTGACCACTTTTGACTACGAATGACCACCGCCAGTCTGCGAAACGCGCCGTAATCGGTCCCCAACCTACTCCAGGAAGCCCACGGTCCCTCGAAACACTATGCGTCCTTCCCCGCGCAGTGAAGGCTCAAAATGTGCCGCTACGCTTGCCGTCCCGGATGAGCTCGGTTCGGAGTCCGATCGGTGACTACGAAATGACACATTCACCTCTCGACCGGAACGCGTGACCAGCCGCACTGGTGCTTGCGCCAAGCCCCATTCGGTGAGCAGAATCGCCGCCGCCACGGCGCCCGTTCCGCACGCCAGTGTTTCGCCTTCCACTCCACGCTCATAGGTTCGATAGGCCCAACGGCCTTCGTCCAAAGGCATGGTCCAATTCACATTGGTACCGGCTGGCGCAAACGTCGAGTCCTGCCGAATTGACCGGCCTCGCGCGTCAACTTCTACGTGCTCAATATCGTCTGTCACGATCACGATGTGCGGGACGCCGACCAGCGCGAAGCCAACATGGGACTCGCCGAGCCCCAATTGCATGGCCGCTTGGTGTAAGCTGACCTCGGTCACCGGCGCCAAATCGATCTGCGGTTCATCCGAAATCACTCGCGCGTGCACGCGACCGGCGTCAGTATCAAGCACGATGTCATCCCGTGCCGCGAGCCCGCGCGTCGCGGCAAATGTCGTGCTGCACAACGTGGCGTTACCGCAGAGCTCGCCCAACGTTCCGTCGCTGTTAAAGTAGCGTAACAGCAACCGGCCCGGATCGGCGGAGGGCTCAAGTACAACCACGCCGTCCGCTCCTATCCCGTTGTGCCTGTTGCAGATAGCACGTATGACTTCAGGTGCTTCAATAAGTTCGCGCGATACCTCACGCGCATCGAACACCACAAAGTCATTTCCCGAGCCAGTCATTTTGGTAAACGGCGTCCCACTCAACGCACGCAACTGCGCACCTGGACTTGAGGTGGCCCCGTCCATCAATAACGCCCGGTCAGGCCCCACCAGCGGAGCAGCCAGACCATCCACACCGCTTCGCGAACGATGCGTTTGGACATTTTTGACGTCCCCTCGGTGCGGTCATTGAACACGATCGGGATCTCGACAATGCGAAAGCCGCGCTTCCAGGCGCGAAAGCTCATTTCGATCTGGAACGCATAGCCGTTGGATTTCACCTGGTCGAGCGGGATGGCTTCAAGCACCTTTCGGCGAAAACACTTGAAGCCGCCGGTACCGTCGCCCAGATCCATTCCCGTAACCACGCGCGCGTAAATATTGGCAGCGTACGACAGGAGCAGCCGGCTCATGGGCCAGTTCACCACGGTCACCCGGCCCTCACGGTAACGTGACCCTAGCACCAGGTCGGCGTCCTGCACGGCGTGCAGAAACTCCGTGAGGTGCGCCGGGTCGTGTGAGAAGTCGGCATCCATTTCAAAGATGTACGCGTAGTCCCGCTTGAGCGCCCACTCGAAGCCGGCCAGATAGGCGCGTCCGAGCCCGGCCTTCCCCGGCCTGTGCAGCACGTTGACTCGCGGATCGGCGGCTGCCAGCTGGTCGGCCAGCTGACCGGTGCCGTCGGGCGAGTTGTCGTCAACCACGAGCACCTCGAGCCGCGAATCTTCGGCCAGGATGCGCGGGACAATGCGCGTGATGTTTTCGCGCTCATTGTACGTGGGGACAATCACCAACGCACGTTCGCCCTCAGGGACAGCGGCCTGCGGCGACCACGGTGTAGGCTTCTCAGACATGCACGCTCCGACGCTCCAACACCACACCGGCCACGGTGAGCGCGACCGCAATCAGCAGCGCGATCAGCGTGATGAGCCGTCCGGTGCTGTACTTCGCATTCTCAAAGCGCAGCTCGACACGCTGCGCACCGGCTGGCAATGCCACGCCCGATAACACATAGTCAGCGCGCGCGATCGTAGCGGCTTGTCCGTCCACGGTTGCATTCCAACCGGGATAGTAGTTTTCCGACACAATCAGGGCCGAGCCCTCGGGCACCGTCCCGGAGAGCGTGATATCGATGGCTCCCGGCGCATACGACGTGACCTCGGCCGTAACCGCGACGGGCTCGGGCAGCGCCGAAATCTGGTCGGCCGGTTGCGCGTTCACCTGGGCATCGGGCGCAAAGAGCGCCGCGCGCTTCAGGTCAAAGCGAGGGTCAAGTATCGTGGCCAGCGTGCTTTCGTCATCGGCGGTGACACGGAGCGGCACCACCCATGCAAACTTATTGGCGCCCGGCAACCGATGCAGATATACAGTGCTGCCCGCCGCATTGGTGGTTGGACCAACGAGTAGTTCGGCCCCGTCAAGCGGCAACTCCGGCAGATTACTATAAAGGTACTGAGCGTTGGTGAGCGCCCAAACATTGGGATTGCCCAGCAGCCCGTTGCCCGCCGTTTCAATGAGACGGCGGTAGCGGCCCAGTTCGTTGCCCTGGTAGCCGAGCACGTCGCGGATGTCATGCGACATGAGTGCCGAACCGCCGAGAAACGGGTCGCGCGGGACTGGCGCTGTTCCGCCTTGCAGCGCCAGCGCGAGCACTCGGCCGGGTTGCTTCTGAGCATTGACATAGTCTATGGCAGCATCGCTGGCGTACAGCCTGTCGGCGCCCGGACTGAACTGCCAATAGTTGCGGCCCACGCTCCACAGGTCGAACGCGACCACCACAACAAGTGCAATACCCACGGCGCGTGCGGGCAGCCGATCCTGGCTGCGTAGCCAGGCCAGTGCGGCCACGAACATCGCGATGATGGCCACACGCCACGAACCCGCCAGGACCGCTGGTGCATTCTGATCAATGAGGGTCACGACGCCCGGATTCCACATCACCGACTCGGCGATACGCGTGAATCCGCCGGTGGAGCCGAGTACGGCGGTGAGCAGACCGGCCGCCCCTGCCCCGATGGCAAACTTCGTAGACAAACGCCCCGCCAGCAGACGCTCGGTGCCGAAGGCCGCGAGGATGGCGGCGGCAAAACTCACCACGTATAGAATGGTGCTGGGGGCACGGAAGTATTTGCTGCCCGGCACGAGAGCATAGACAAGTTTATAAAATGGCGTTTCGCCGCCCCAGGCCCAGAGCAGCGCCACGATAAATGTGCCCAGCCAGAACCACGCGTGAGCACGCGCGTGCTTATGCGCTCCACCAAACAGTCCCGCGACAGCCAACAGCAGCACGGCCACGCCGATGTACTCGCTGTGGAAATGGATCTGATTGGCACCCCAGTAGGCATCGAGTATGCCGGAGAATTGGGGCAGCCACATGTTGATGGTTTCTTCGATCGGCATGGAGAACGACGTGGCATATTCGTAGCCTTTTCCACCAGCGCGCGGCGACCATTCCACGTATTCGCTCACCGGTAGGAACTGCACGGCGCCAATGGCAAAACCCACCAGGATGGCGCCCAGCGCGAAGCCCAAGCGCGGTAATCCGCGGCGCGCTGGATTTCTGGACGGTTTGCCGGATGTGCCAGCCGACGCTGCGTCGACACCCTGATCCGCAAAGCCGGTGGAAGCGGCGACCGGACGAGCTGCGGGATGGCGCTTAATACCGTTGCCTTCGGCGACGGTGCCGGGAACGGCGACCGCACTCGGCCGGAGCGCGACAAACAGCGCAAAGGCTCCGGATGTGAGCAACAGATACTGCAAGAGTTGTGGATGCGGCGAGAGCACGCCGAGTCCAACCACGAACGCCAGCGCGCCCCAAGCCCACCGTTTGCCGTCCCGCACGCCAAGCAGCAAGATCCAGAGCGTGAGCGGGAGCAGTGTGCTGACAAACAACTTGCCGTCGTGTCCGGGAGACGGAAACGAGGCTAGTTGCCCGCTCATCATGTAGGCCACGCCGCCCACGGATGCGGGCAGCAGCCCCATGCCGAGCGCGCGCAGAAATCCGATGGTGAAAAAACCGGCCAGCATGGTGTGCAGCACAAAACCCCACGTCATGGCGATGTCGGTGGGGAGCAGCAGGCGCAACAGGAACGTGGGATAGAAAATGTCGCCGTGCATGGCGGCGACGTACGGCAGTCCGCCCTGCAGGTACGGATTCCACTGCGGAAACCCCTGTCCGGCGCGCAGCGCTTCAGCGGCAAAGTGGCGGTACGGATAACCGGCGATGTACTGATCGGAGCGCGGGTTGACGAGGAACTCGCCGCCGAGTGCCGGCCACGCGAACAAGAGCGTGCAGGCAATGCAGGTGAGGGCGGCCCAGCCCAACGCGTAGCGAGGCGTCCAGTCCGGCAACGCGGTGTCGGATCTATCCATGCGTGCAGTTCATGAAGTCGGAGAAAGTCGCTGGCCTGCAAGCAAACCCGCCGCGACGCGGTGGCGTCACGAGCGCACTCGCTTGAGCGCCGGCGTAAGAGCAAGGCTAATGAGCCCGGGCACAACCTCGAGCAGGATCAGCCACAAACGAGAGACGGCCGCGAGCACGGTCGCCTCGGCGGAGACAGCGAGCCCGAGCGACACCAGCGCCGCAACCAGTGCCGCCTCGCGAGCGCCGATCCCACCGGGCGCAATCAACACCAGATAACCCACAAGGTACGATGCTGTCCAAATTGCGACGAAAGTCGGTATCGCGCCACCGATGTCGGGGAAGACGGCGCGAGACAGCAGTGCAAACGCGAGACCGTAGCCAAGCCACGACGTGACGTTGATGAGTACGGCCAACCACAGCGTACGGTTGGGCAAGCTACGTGAAGGCGATTGGAGTTGAGGGCGCCAACGCGACAAGCGCTCGACGAGCGACGGCAGAAGATACGGCAGAGCGGCCACACCCACAACAAAGAAGCCGCTGCCCAACCAGGCGAGCCAGCGGTAGGACGGGCTCATGGCGTCGAGTACCGATGCCCCGCAGAGCACCACCACACCAAAGCCAGCGCCGATGTTGATCAGCGTGCCGAGCATCGCCGCTCCGGTTGCAGCAACCGGGCTTACGCCCTCCCGCTGCGCGAGAACGACCAGCGCACCCACCGACCAGACCTTGCCGGGCACGTAGCGTCCAAGGTTGGCAATGGTCCAGATGCGGGTCGCGGCGCCGAAGCTCAGGGCGCTGCCCCATCCGGTGACGAGCAAACGCCAGCTCTGAATGAGTGCGGTGTAGGTCAGGAGCACGACCGAGCTGGCCGCGGCTACGCCCCACCAGTTGATGTCGAGATTGGCAGCCGTTTCGCGAAGCGCGTCGGCTTGGGTGACGACCGCACGCGCAATAAACGTGAGCAGGGTCGCGAGCAGAATGAACTGCAGTGCAGTCCACCAGATTTGTCTTGGCGGTTTTGGTGTGTCAGGCATTACACCGAGCGTTGGGCGACGGAGGCGTACAGCGTTAGATACTGATCGGCGACGTGCTCGGGACTGAATCGCGAGAGCACGAGTTCTCGAGCACGCAGGCCCATGGCGCGGGCGTTCGCGGGGTCGTCGGCCATGGCATCGATGGCTCGGGCGAGAGCGGCGGTGTCGCCGGTGGTCACGAGCACGCCGCCGTGCTCCGGCTGCACGACGTCAGGCAAGCCGCCGGAATCGTAGGCGATGACGGGAGTGCCACAGAGCTGGGATTCGACGGCGACGAGACCCAGGCCTTCTTCACGGGATGGCATGACGGTGGCGAGCGCCTGCTGGTAGAGCGCGGGCAATGCGGTCGAGGGTAACGCGCCGTGCCAGGTGATACGGGTGGTGAGGCCGAGCGTCCGGGCGAGCTGGTGGACGGTGTCGCGGTCGGGGCCGTCTCCGACGATGTCGCAGTGGACGGGGTGGGCGGTGCGAGCGAGGGCGTCGCAGAGGTCGGCGGGGCCCTTTTGGGGGTTGAGGCGGCCGACGAACAGGATGCGGGGGGGGGACGGTTGGTCGTGTGGGGGGGGTGACAGTGCGTTGGACAGCGTTGACGGTGGAACCGTGGACGGTTGACCGTTCAGGTTTTGTTGCGGGGCGAAGGAGGCTGCGTCGACTGGCATGGGGGCGAGGAGCAGCGGCGTTTGCGGGGCGATGCGTCGGGCTTCGGTGGCGAGCCAGGATGATACCGCGGTAACGGCGTTCGCGTTGGCGAGCACTGATCGCATGATCGGATGCACATACGCCTTGGTGCGCGCCAGACGCACATCGCTGCCGTGCAGGGTGATCACCAACGGGGTGTGGCGCGACTTGCCGATGGCGCTGTACAGCAGCGCGAGACCAGCCGGAAACCACCAGTGGGCGTGCACGACATCAAACGGCGTGGCCTTGCGATGGGCTTCGCGCAGCACGCTGTGCGTGGCTTGGCGCAAGCCCCACAACAAACCGGCAAAGGCAAAGCGTCCGGACCAGGAGGCTCGCACCTGCTCAGCCATGGTGCCTTCATACGCCAGATTCTGTCGATCTTCGCGCGCGTACGACACGCGCTGCACCAGCACGCCATCAATCATTTCGCGTTCACTGAGTCCGGCCGCAGCGGGTGCGAGCACGTGCACATCCGCGCCGCGGTCGATCAGCGCGCGGGCCAGTCGCCACACAAAGGAACCCGCGGCGTCGCCCGCAAAGCGCGGAAAGTTATGCGTCACAAACAGAACGCGCGGAGCGCGTGCCACTGCGGTAGTGGTCAATCGCCGCGACGCGAGCGTCCGGCTTCTCGCTCGGCGAGCACCTCGTCCAGCGCACGACGCACATCACGCAGTTCGGCGCGTTGCTGGGCGATCTGTTCGCCGAGCAGACCTGTGGCAAAGAAAACACTGCCAAGCAGGAGGCATGTTTCAATAAGTGTAAGCAGCGGACGAAACCCCACACCGACGAACACGCGGACACCGACGGCGACAATGCCCGTCAGTACGCCGAGTGCGAAAAGCGCGGCACCGAGCATACCAAAGGCGAGCAGCGGTTTTTGTCCGAAACGCAACTCAAACCATACGGCGAGCATATCGAGCACGCCCACGGGAATGCGACCAATGCCAAACTTTGATCGACCGGCGTGACGCGGGTACACCGGAATGGGGACCTCACCAACTGTGTATCCCTGATTCGCGGCCAGCACAATCATGTAGCGATGCCAGTCGGGGCGCATGGGCAAGGCATCCATGATCTCGCGGCGATACGCCTTCACGTTGTTGAGATCGCGCACCGATACGCGAAAGAGCCGCTGGCTCAGTCCGTTGTAGATCTTTGACACGAACGCCTTTTCGTAGACGCCCTGCTTGTATCCCGTGACCATGTCCTTTTCGCCATCGAGAATAGGCTGCACGAGACTCGGAATATCTTCGGGTTTGAACTGCAGGTCGGCGGGATAAAACACCAGCACATCACCGCGCGCATTCAACCACCCGGTGCGCAAGGCTTCGGCAATGCCACGCTGTGTGCGGTGTCGTACGGCGCGCAAGAACGGATACCGCTTTTGCAGCGCTTGCAGCACTGGCCACGTGTTGTCGCTTGAGCCGTCGTCAATCACCACCACTTCGTACGTGGCGCTGTGCGCGGCGAACGTGGCTTCGGCCAGCTCCATGAACAGCGGCAGGTTTTCCGCTTCGTCCTTGGCGGGCACCAGCACGCTCACATCGAGCGTGGTGTGCACCGACGTGGCGCGCGGTGCGTCGGCGAACTCCGTGTGTGCGGTAAGCGACGACACGTGCTACACCCGCTTGCGCATACGCGCCGGCAGAATACCCAACTGATCACGATACTTGGCAACCGTACGCCGCGCGATTTGCACACCCGTGCGAAGCAAAATCTCCACGATGGCCTGATCGGTGAGCGGGTTGAGCGCATCCTCACTACTCACCAGCTTCTCGATCTGATCCTTGATTCCGCGTGCCGACACATCATCTCCGTCGGACGTGGAGAGTCCCGACGAAAAGAAAAACTTGAGTGGCAGCACGCCGCGCGGTGTTTGCACAAACTTTTCGTTGGTGACACGCGAAATCGTGGATTCGTGCATACCGACCGCATCCGCCACTTCACGCAGTGTGAGCGGCCGCAGAAACTGGATACCGCGCTCAAAGAAATCGCGCTGACGATCCACAATAAAATTCGTGACCTTGAGCATCGTTTGGCGACGCTGCTCGATGGCCTGGATCATCCAGTTGGCGGAGTTGAGCTTGGCCACGATAAAATCCTTGCTCTCGGTGTCAAACCGCTTGCGGTCACGCGCCAGCTCCTGATACGAGCGGCTAAGCGTGAGGCGCGGCAGATTGCCATCATTGAGAAACACATGATACTGGCCGTCGATCTTGTCGATGACGAGATCCGGTATGATGTAGTCTTCGCTGCTGGCCGAGTAGCGCAGGCCGGGTTTGGGATCAAGGCGCGCCACTTCATCGGCAGCGTTCTGCACCTCCTGTGCATTGATACCAAACTTCTTGCTCACCTCACTCCACCGATGCGAGATGAGTTCCTCAAACGCTTCGCTGACCAAACGCCAGGCCAGCGTTCCTTCGGCGCCCAGCGCACGCAGCTGAAGCAGCAGGCATTCGCGCAGGTCACGTGCACCGACGCCCGGTGGATCGAGCTCCTGCACCACGCGCAGCATCGCCGATACGTCGTCGTCGGTGAAGGCATCGGCCGGCGGCACGTCCAGTTCTTCGGCAGCACGCAGCAGCACTTCGTTCACGCCATCGCGAATCTGATCGAGTGTGGCGGCGAGATGTCCCGTTTCGTCAACGTTGCCAATGAATTCTTCGGCCAGCAGCGCCTGTCGTGGCGTGAGATCAAGCAGCGCAATCTGTCCCGAGAGATGATCTGCGAGATCCGATACGGCAACGGTGACCGGCTCATACCATTCACGTTGCTCGGTCTCTTCACGCTGTCCGCCGGTTTCAAACCCGTCGAGCAGCACGCCTTCCCAGTCGATGTCGTCGTCGCCGGACTTCTCCGGCTCGGGCTCGGCGTTGGCGTCGGCTTCGACGAGATTTTCGGGTTCGGTGACGTCGTTGTTTTCGTCGTTGGATTCCGAGTCTTCGTCGTCAGGCTCAACCAGCTCGAGGAACGGGTTGGTGAGCAACTCCTGCTTGAGGTGTTGCTGCAGATCGAGCAGGGGCATGTACAACAAATCCATCGCCTGGTACAGACGTGGATTGATCTTGAGCTCCTGCCGGAGCGATGTGCTCTGCTGTAGCCCCGGCTTCATTTACGCAATCGCCTCCGCGACGTGTTCGACGACCTGTTCCGCAAATCGCGCCCGAAGTCGCGCTGTCAACGTGGGTCCCAGATACATGCGTGAGACGCTGTCATCAAATACCAGATCCCGAACCGTTCCCGCGTACTTCACCTGACCGTCGTACATGATGTATGCCCGGTCAACAATGTCCAACGTTTGCTCCACGTTGTGGTCTGAAATCAGGACGCCGATCCCACGGTACCGCAACTGCGCGACAATCTTCTGGATGTCGTCAACCGCGATTGGATCGACGCCGGCAAAGGGCTCGTCGAGCATCATGAACTTGGGCTCAGTGACCAGCGCCCGGGTAATCTCGAGACGTCGTCGTTCTCCGCCGGAGAGCTGAAACGCCTTGCTGCGCCGCAGATGTTTGATCTTCAGCTCGTCGAGCAGTAACTCCAGCCGTTCGTGGCGTTCGGCCTTGGTGAGGTCGAGCGTTTCGAGGATGGCCAGAATGTTGTCCTCCACCGAGAGTTTCCGGAAGATGGACGGCTCTTGCGCCAAATAGCCGATTCCGCGCTGCGCCCGCTTATACATGGGCATGCGCGTGATGTCTTCGCCGTTGAGAATGATCCGACCGAGCATTGGCGCGATCAGACCAACAATCATGTAAAAAGTAGTGGTCTTGCCGGCACCGTTCGGGCCGAGCAGCCCTACGATCTCACCTTGGCGCAGGTGAATGGCCACGTCGTTTACCACGCGCCGGCTCTTGTACATCTTGACCAACCCCTCGGCCGACAGCTCACTGGCGTTTTCAATGTGCAGCGGACCGGCGGCTACTGTACGTACCACGCGCTGTTCTTCGAGCTCGTGTAACTGTCTGAGGAGCGAGCCCGCCGGCACCTGGGCCAACAGCGCCTGTACGGGTGCTGTGAGGCGGACCATGGCGTCGGGCGCGGACAAGACATCGGCCGGCAGTTGCACCATGCCGTCGGCGGCCATGGCCGGTAGCACTACGGTGGCCAGATGCTGGCGGACGTCTTCGTCGTGCAACCGATCGGCGGCCGACGCGATGTCGCGTCCCTCGGCCTGCAGCGCGGCAAGCTTGAGGTTGCGATAGGCGGTCGCGACGGCGTGCAATGGCGCGGCCACCTCGCCGGAGGGGCTGTATTCACTGCCCTCGGCGCCCGACGCAATGAGCAATGCGCGCAGCGTGGTGACGTGCGTAACATCTCCCTCACGCAAGCGTGTGAGGAGCATGTCAAGCGCATCGACTTCGTGACTTGATTCCGGATCGATGTCTGTCATCACGTGCGCCGACGGCGGTCTGGTAGACGATCGAGCGATCCAGCCAGCAGGCCGGACACTCGACGGGCGGGAACGGCAGGCGTGCTCGGCCACGGTACAGCCGGACCACTGAAACGTAGCGAGCGCGCTGCCAAAGTGTCGGGGGGCGGCGTCACAACCGTATCACGAGCGAGCGAGTCGCGCCTTACGGAATCACGATTCGACGAATCGCGGGCGAGGGAATCGCGCGCTGCCGAATCGGGGGGAATCAGGCAGCCCGCTACGGTGCTGTCGGTGAGCGAGTCCGTGTTTGGCTCGAGATAGACGCCCGATGCGGCGCTGTCGACCGTGACGCTCTGCACGTTGCCCGAATCAAAGGCCACCACGACCTTGCGACCACGCACGTAATTGATGGCGGGCGGACAGCTTCGACCGCGACTGGACGGGATCTGATACAGCGCGCTCGCATTGAGAATGGCGGTGACCTGTCGGATGATACTCTTGGCCGCTGTATCGGGCACTGTGGTAGCGGTGTCGAACTCGGCGATGATCGTGTCGCCGCTCAGGACGTCTTCTTCCGGATCGGCAATGCGCACGGTATCGGGGGTGCCCTGGGCCAATGCGCGTCCCACAGCATTCACGCGTCGCAAGATCTGCCCGGGCATGATGATTTCCAGCGAGTCGGCTTCGAGGGCCTGCACGGTTGTTTGCGCGTAGGCGCGTCCGGCGCCAAACGCCCACGCCTGACTCACCTGCTGTGAGTCGAGCTTCATTTCTACCCGTTCGGCGCGCATCGTCACGTCATTGCTAGTGGCCTGAGCGCGATGCAACGCCACCACGCGTTCGAGCACACGATCGGTGCTGAACAGATCAATGGAGTCGCCAACCAGTCGAAATGGTTGTTCGGTGTCCAACGAGACAATTGACGCGTTCCTTATGAGGCGCGAACGCTCGGAGAGTTTGTCGAAACTGGCGCTGTCGGCTTCACCGCGAATCTGCTGCCGATTGATCTGTACAGTGCCCCAAGCGACGATGCCGGTGTCACCAATGGCTTCGAACTGATTGGCAATGATGGTAACAGGAGGCCTGTCTGCGCCGGTGGAGTCCTTTTCGATCAGACGCAGCGTAGGGCGCTGCGGCGCATACATGCGCGATGCGGGACGGGAAACCGTTGCGCGGTAGTATTCAATGAGTGGCCCGGAGAATGTGGAGCCCGTCGGAATGTCCGTGGCCACCACATTCTGATACGCGACGAGTTTGTCTTCGTCGGTGAAGTACGACATCGATTGCGATGTCATGCGGATCTTGCCCGGCTCATCAAACACCACACCACCGTACAAGTTGAGCAGCCCGGCGCTCTCATACTGCTCGGCGCTGTCGGCGCGAATGGTCTGCGCGTCGCCCTGACAGCGAGCCACCACACCACCACCGATAAACGTATTGTACGAGTTTTCGTCAACGCGCATGCTGAACAGGCGAGATTCCGGTGGACTTTCGCTGAAGTCGAGCAGACAGTCGCGAGCGGCAGGTTTGGGTGCCGGAGGTTTGGGCTTGGGTGTGCTGTCTGCTGCGCGAGCCGCAGAGTCGGGCCGCGCCGCGTCGGCGAGTGCGGCCTTCCGCAGTGAATCCGTCGTGATGGAATCGCGAAGAACAGAATCGACGACCGCAGCCGCACGGGCAGCGCTTGCGATGGAATCACGCGTTGCGGAATCCAGCGGCGGCGCGTCCGGTCCGGCCAAAGAATCGCCGGCGGCGCTTACGGGTGCGGGGGGGGGAGTCTTGCGCCCCCGAAAGCAGCCAGCCGAAAAAACACTCAGCGCGACGAACGCCAGGAGTATCACGCGCGCATGTCGGCTGCGCGTGTTCATGGAGTCTCCACTTTCACCGGCGCAACGCCCTTGAAGTTCCGCAACACGCGGAACTGCGTGAGCTGCGGATCGGACTCAAAGCCAATGCCTGAGATTTGCCGTTTGGGCGGCTCGTTGAGAACGAAGGTGGTGTCGCTGAATATCTGGTTGCGCAGCTGATCGTACACGAGACGTGGTGTTTCGAGACGCGTACTGTCTTCGCGCAGGATGACCACGTCACCGCGCGCTTCAATGCGATTCAGACGGACATTGTACGTGCCCTCCCGAGCGGTCATGACCGCATCTTTGGCGCCGAGTGAATCAAAAAATGTCACATTGAAGCGACTCAGCTCCAGTCGATCACCCGCTTCGTACGTGAAGATCTTATCAGACAACAACCGGCCTTTATACACACCATCGCTGGTAAGCTGGATGGTGATGTTATAGAGGACCTGTTCAGCGGAATCCGGAATCTCGCTGCCAGCGCTGGCGCGTGGCGACGTGCCAGACGGATCGGCGCACGCTGCAGCGAATGCCACCGCTGCGCCCAGCGCGAGTATTAACTTTTGACGCGCGCTCATACGGCCCCCGCGCGCATCAGGTCATGCAAATGCACTATGCCTACCAGTTGATCGTGATCATCTACCACGGGCATGGCCATGACACCGTGCGTCTCCATGCGGTACGCCACGGCGCTGCCCAACTCCTCGTCGCGCGCCGTGCGTGGGTTGCGGGTCATGACGTTGACCGCCGGCACGGTCATCGCATCGTCTTCACGCTCGAGTAGCCGCGCGAGATCGCCGGCCGTAATGACACCAAGCATCCGGTCGCCTTCTACTACCACGGCCATGCCACGCTGACCAGCCAGACACACGGTGGCTTCGCGCATGGTGGCCTGCGCACCGATTACGGGCAATGGCCTGGCAATCATCACATCCCGAACACGCGTAAGCAGTTTGCGACCGAGCGCACCGCCCGGATGCAGCTTCGCAAAATCGTCTTTCCCAAACCCACGCTCCTGCAACAGCGCCACAGCCAGCGCGTCGCCGAGTGCCAGCGTTGCCGTGGTGCTGGTGGTTGGTGCGAGGTCGTGTGGACAGGCTTCTTCACGTACGCCAATGTCGAGCACCACATCGGCATGCCGAGCCAGGCGCGACGTGCGATCGGCGGTCATGGCAATCATTCGAACGCCCATGCGCGCCAAGGCTTCGATAAGGCCAAGCAGTTCGGTGGTCTCACCACTCTTGGAGAGTAAAATCGCCACGTCGTGCGCGCCCACAATACCAAGGTCGCCGTGCACGCTTTCTACCGGATGCAGAAACATGGCCGGCGTTCCGGTGCTGGTGAACGTGGCGGCGATTTTTCGGCCAACCAGCCCTGACTTGCCAACACCGGCCACAATTACGCGACCGTTGCAGTTGGCAATGAGCTTCACGGCGCGGGCAAACTCATCACCGAGCGATGCTGCCAGCGCAGCGATCGCATCGCGCTCGAGCTCGAGCACTCGGCGACCGCGTGCCACAATATCGTGGCTTGCGGCCGCACATTCCTGCTCTGCTACCGGAGTGGTCACGACGTTTCCTCGCTGTGCGTTTGCACATACGCTTCGACCGCATCATGCCAGGCGTCGCGCGCATTGAGCAGCCCTTCGGCGAACTCACGCACGGCACCAGCGCCGCCTTTCCGCGATAGCTGCCACGTGCACGCGCGCTGCACTTCGGGAACGGCGTTGCCTACGGCCACCGGCAATGCCACACGCCGCAAGATTGAAAGGTCGGGCAAATCGTCGCCGATGAACGCAGCTTCGTTGTCGGTGCAACCGAGTTCGTGGAGCACACGCTGCCACGCCACGAGCTTGCGCGCGTGACGATCCTGCACCACGGCGTCTACCTGCAGCTCGCGCGCGCGCTGCGCCACGCTCTCGGATTCGCGTCCCGTCACGATTGCCACTTTGAGACCGGCCTGACGCAAGAGCGCCACGCCCAGTCCATCCTGAATGTCATAGCGCTTGAGTTCAAAGGGGATCAGGCGTTCACCGTCTGTGCCTGCTCCGAGATACACGCCACCATCGGTGAGTGTGCCGTCTACATCCAAACCCACCACACGAATGCGACGCGCCAGCGCGGGATAGATCACCGGCGCGGACAGCCGCACGGGTGGAAGATCATCGTTCGCATCTGTTGCCATATCCCCTGATTCCGGGCGTTCCATCAGGCGCGAACCCGAGCCCAGATATCCACCGCGCGGTCGATCAGGTCGCCCATTGCTTCGAGGGGAAGCATGTTGGGCCCGTCGCTGGGTGCGTTGTCCGGGTCGGGGTGCGTTTCGAGAAAGAGCCCGTGCGCACCGGACGCAACGGCCGCCAGTGTGAGTGTGGACACATATTCGCGCGCGCCGCCACTGGCTCCGTCGGTGCCCATGCCGGGTCGCTGCACGCTGTGCGTTCCGTCCATGATCACGGGTACGGCACACGCGGAATGCATGCGAGCAAAGCCACGCATATCAACCACGAGATCGCCGTAGCCGAAAAAGGTGCCGCGCTCAGTCACGGCGATTCCATGTCGCGATGGCGTGGCGCGCGCGTGCTCCACTTTGCGAACCGCGCCAAGCATGCCTTCGGGGTGCATCCACTGCCCTTTCTTGATGTTCACGGGCAACCCGGTGGCACCGGCGGCTTCAAGCAAATCAGTTTGCCGACACAAAAAGGCGGGGATCTGCAAGGCGTTCACGACTTCGGCGGCCGGCGCACACTGCGACGCGTCGTGTACATCGGTGAGAATGCGCAGACCGGTGGCCGCGCGCACTCGCTCGAGCGCACGCAGCCCCGCGTCGAGACCGGGTCCGCGGGCAGCGCCTGGATTGGATCGATTGGCCTTGTCAAACGAGGCCTTGAACACAATGCCACCGGGCACCCGCTCGGCCAGACGCGCCAGCGATTCGGCCACGCGCAGGTTGAGCGCGTCATCTTCGAGTTGGCACGGTCCGGCAATAAGAAACAGTGCGTTGTCAGGAAACACGGCGCTGCCCGCCGTATTTGAGGGCGCGCGTGCTACACGGCGCAACGCGTTGTTCGTCTCGTCAGGCAGTGGGTTGTTGTTTACGTCAGACATCCCGTGGTCCGTCACGTCAGACATCACGCGCGGTGTCGGCGATGCGCTGCGTGCACGCCCCAATGAATCCGGTGAACAACGGATGCGGTCGAGTGGGACGCGACTGCAACTCGGGGTGGAACTGACATCCGACAAACCACGGATGGTCCGGCAGCTCGATCATTTCAACCAGTGACTGATCGGGCGACAATCCGCTCAATCGCAGTCCATGTGACGTGAACGTATCGCGGTATCGGTTGGCCACCTCGTAGCGATGGCGGTGCCGTTCACTCACCGACTCGGCGCCGTACGCTTGCTGCGCCTTGGAGCCATTGGCCAGCACACAGGGATACGCTCCGAGACGCATGGTGCCGCCCTTGTCGGTGACCTCACGCTGCGAATCGAGCAGGGCGATGACCGGATCGTTGCAATCGGGCGCAAACTCACTGGAGTGACTGTCGTCGAGTCCGACCACATTTCGGGCAAACTCGATGATAGCCGCCTGCATACCCAGACAAATACCAAAGAACGGGAGTGACGATTCCCGTGCGGCGCGAATCGCCTGCACCATGCCTTCCACACCGCGCACCCCAAAGCCGCCGGGCACCAGCAATCCGTCGTAGCCGGCGAGCAGTTCACGCGCCCGGTCTGCCGATGTGAACTCATCACTGGAGCACCACGAAATGTCCACGCCCACATCGTTGGCGATACCGCCGTGGATGAGTGCTTCCTGCACACTCTTGTAGCTGTCGGCGTAGTCGGTGTATTTGCCCACCACTGCAATTCGCACGCGATCACGCGGATGGGTGACGCGCTGCACCATCGCGCGCCAAGCGCTCAGATCGGGCGCGTGTCCGGTGAGTTTGAGGCGTTCCATCACGCGATCCGCAAAGCCCTGCTGCTCAAACACCAAGGGGATCTGGTAAATGGATCCGACATCGGGGCTTTCGATCACGTTGCCGAAATCGACGTTACAGAAGAGGGCAATCTTGCGCTTCACGTCTTCCGAGAGCGGCTGCTCTGATCGGCAGATCAGGAAGTCGGGCTGAATACCGATTTCCATGAGTTCGCGCACCGAGTGTTGCGTGGGCTTGGTTTTGACTTCGCCCGCTGCGGCAATGTAGGGCACCAGCGTGAGATGCATGAACATCGCATTCTCCTTGCCCACTTCGCGACGGAACTGTCGAATTGCTTCAAGGAACGGCAGGGATTCAATGTCACCAACCGTTCCGCCAATTTCCGCGATGACCACATCGTTTTCGGGCGCAATGCGCTTGATGGCCGATTTAATCTCGTCGGTGATGTGCGGGATCACCTGTACGGTGGAGCCCAGATATTCGCCGCGACGTTCCTTGGTGATGACGTTGAGGTAAATGCGGCCGGTGGTAATGTTGTTGGCCTGCGACAACGGGCGATCGAGGAAGCGCTCGTAGTGACCGAGATCCAGATCGGTTTCGGCGCCGTCGTCTGTGACAAACACCTCGCCGTGCTGAAACGGCGACATCGTACCGGGATCAACGTTCAGGTACGGGTCGAACTTCATCATGGTCACGCGCAGTCCGCGCTCCACCAGCAATCGCCCCAGCGATGCCGCGGCGATGCCTTTGCCCAGCGACGAGACCACGCCGCCGGTAATGAAAATGTATTTGGTGGGGTGGGCTTTGGCAGCAGACATCAGCGCGAGTTGGACGAGAGAGAGTTCACCGACGCGTGCGGCGCGTCGGACAAAAGAAGAGCATCGGATAACGTGTGTGCAGACCAGCGCGCTTCGGCGCGCGCGAGATCGTGTTCGGTGTCGATACCAAACCCGCCGGACGACGCGACGAATGCCACGCCCATGTCCACACCGTGCGCCAGCGGACGCAACTGCTCCAGGCGTTCCACGATTTCGAGCGGATGCGGCGCCCAGGACACCCACGACTGCAACGCCGCGCGCGAGTACGCATACACGCCAATGTGTTGACGCACAAGCGCATCACGCACGCCTGAATCGCCAGCGTCGCGCAGAAACGGAATCGGTGCCCGCGAAAAGTACATGGCACGACCGGCGTCGGTACATACCACTTTGACCACGTCCGGCTGGTTCAGCACGGCGGCCGTGGCCACGCTCGCGGCTGTCCCCAATGAAAACCGCCCGCTCTGCACCATGCCAATGGCACCGAGGACCGCATCGCGCGCCAGAAACGGTTCATCGCCCTGAACGTTTACGATCACGTCACACTCGGCATACTCGACGCGGTTGGCCACCTCGGCGATCCGATCGGTGCCGGAGGCGTGATCGGTTCGCGTGAGCACCACCGGAACCCCGTACGTGTGACAGACCTGCTCAATGTCTGCGCTGTCGGTGGCTACCACGTACCGGTCGGCCACGTCCATCTGCATGAGACGTTGTGCGACGCGGACGATGAGTGGAACGCCGCCCAGGAGGCGAAGCGGTTTGCGGGGAAGACGCGTGGCGCCCAGTCGCGCCGGAATGGCAACGAGTACGGTCACAAGACTGTTTGGCGCATTGAGCTTGTAGCAAGATTCACGCCAGTTAAGATACCGGATCGTCTCGTCGAAGGCAAACCGTCGGCGGCTCTCTTTCCCTCTGTAGGATGGGTATGTCCAATCCGTGGTGGTGGGTGGCGTTTAACGCACTCGTCTTGTCGTTGTTGGCGCTGGATCTGGGGGTATTCCACCGTCATTCGCGTGCGGTGACCATGCGGGAGGCGCTGGGCTGGGTGGCGGTGTGGATCTCGCTCGCCGTTGCGTTCGGATTGGGGCTCTGGGCCACAATGGGGCCGCAACCGGCGCTGGAGTTTGCCGCCGGCTACCTGGTGGAACAGGCGCTTTCCGTGGACAACCTCTTTGTCTTCATTCTGATCTTTGGCTTCTTCAAAGTCCCGCCGGCGCTGCAGCATCGGGTGCTCTTCTGGGGTATTCTGGGCGCTCTCGTCATGCGCGGCTTCATGATTGCCGTGGGAGCGGCGTTGCTCGCGCAGTTTCACTGGGTGATTTACATCTTTGGCGCGTTCCTCGTGTTTACCGGCGTGAAGATGGCGTTTTCGCACGACACCGCCATTGAGCCGGAGTCCAATCCGATTATTCGGTTGGTGCGGCGACTCTTCCCCGTGACCACGCAATATCACGGCGAGCAGTTCTTCATTCGGGAGTCCATTCGGCCGGGTGAGGCGGTGCGCCTGGTGGCCACACCGCTGTTCGTCGTGCTCGCCCTCATTGAGACCACCGATCTCGTGTTCGCCCTGGATTCCATTCCGGCCATTTTTGGCGTCACGCGCGATCCATTCATCGTGTACACGTCCAACGTGTTCGCGATTCTTGGGCTGCGATCACTGTACTTCGTGCTGGCCGGCGTGATTGGAAAGTTTCACCTGCTCAAGTACGGCCTGTCGGCCGTGCTGGCCTTTGTTGGCGTAAAAATGCTGGTGTCCGAGCATTATCCAATCCCCATCGGCATTGCGTTGGGCGTGGTGGGCGGGCTGCTGCTTACATCGGTGATTGCATCGCTGGTGATTCCAGCGCCGGAGAGCGCGCCGGAGCCCGATCCCGATACGCCGCCGCCAGTGCCAGGAAGTTGACCAGCAGTTGCTTGCCGCCCTGCGTCAGAATGGATTCCGGATGGAACTGCACGCCGTATACAGGATGCGTGCGGTGTCGCAGCGCATGAATCTCTGACGGATCGTCTTCCGCCACGGCCAGGATTTCAAGTGCCGACGGCAGTGTCGTCGATTCCACCAGGAGCGAATGGTAGCGCATCACTTCCAACGGCGATGGCAAGCTGTCAAAGAGTCCCGTTTGTTTGTGCGTGATGCGCGAGACCTTGCCATGCATCACGCGATTGGCCCGCACTACGTGGCCTCCGTACGCTTCACCAATGGCCTGATGCCCAAGGCACACGCCGAGGATCGGGATCTGAGCGCCCCAGCGCTTGATGAGCGGCACGGAGACACCGGCTTCGGCCGGCGTGCACGGTCCGGGCGAAATGACTATCGCCTCGGGCGCCAGCGTTGCGATCTCGTCCACCGCGACCGCGTCATTGCGGCGCACGTCGAGTGTGGCGCCCAACTCGCCAAAATACTGTACGAGATTGTAGGTAAACGAGTCGTAGTTGTCGACGATCAGAATCATGGCCAGCGCGTTACGGTCGCGGGTGAAAGGAACGGTGTACGCTCCGAAGATACTCGCGGTCGATGTGCGTGTAGAGCTGCGTGGTGGCGATATCGGCGTGCCCCAGCATTTCCTGCACCGCCCGCAGGTCGGCGCCACCTTCGAGCAGGTGGGTGGCAAATGAATGCCGTAACGTGTGCGGCGAGACCGCTCGGTCAATGCCAGCCTTGTTCACGTACTTGCGCAGAATCTTCCACGCGCCCATGCGCGTGAGCGGTGCTCCGCGTGCGTTGAGGAACAGAATGCCTTCGCCGGCGCCGCGCTCCAGCACGGGGCGCAACTCGCGCATGTACACGGCCAAGGCGCCAATGGCCGACCGGCCAATGGGGACGAGTCGTTCTTTACTGCCCTTCCCCATCACGCGCACGAGACTTTCCTCGAGCAGCACATCACGAATGGCCAACGTGATCCATTCCGACACGCGCAATCCAGCCCCGTAGGCCAGCTCGAGCATCGCGCGATCGCGAAAGGCGAGCGGTTCGTCGAGGTTGGGGGCGACGAGCAGACGCAACACTTCTTCGACGGTGAGGACTTCGGGTAGCGTCCGCCAACGCGATGGTGTCTCCAGTCGTTCGGTGGGATCGTGCGTGACGAGTCCTTCCGCCAGCAGCACACGAAACCAGGTGCGCAGCGCCGACACGTTACGTCGGATGGTGGCGCCGGAGAGGCCAAGGTCACGCAGCGTATAGACGTACTCGCGGAGCAAGCGCGGCGTGAGTTGGGTGGCGCCTGCGGCACCCTGGCTTCGCGCGAAAGCTGCACAACGGATGACGTCGCGCCCGTAGGCCTCGATGGTGCGCGGAGACGCCCCGTGTTCGAGCACGAGCACGTCTTCAAAGCGGCGCAAGTGGAATCCGCGGTCCAACAGTTCGTGTTGGCTATTCTTCGCTACTGATTCGTCAATCATTGGATAGCCCGACCTGTTGCTGTTACCGAGACACAATGCGTGCCGGTTGCAATACGATTTCCGGGAATATACATGAGGCGGGCGAAGCGATCAGCCGGCGTCGCGGGGGCTCAGCCTCGCCTCCAGTGCCTGGCGCACTTTGCGGGCGAGTTCATCCTGCGTGAAAGGCTTGCCCACAAAGGACGTTTGATTCTGCTGTATTCCTCGGCGCAGTACTTCGTCCTCGGGATACCCAGACATGAAAAGCACGCGGATTCCGGGGCGGTTTTGCTGCAGTGTTTCGGCCAACGCACGCCCACCCATGTCGGGCATGACGACATCGGAGACGAGTAAATCAATGCGTCCTGTGTACTCGAGTGCCAGGTGCAGCGCCTGCGCTGCGCCGCTCGCCTCGATCACATGGTAACCGCGCTCGCGCAGCATGCGAGTGGCCAGCACACGGACCGATGCTTCGTCTTCCACCAGCAGTATCGTCTCGTTTTTTATGCTGCGATCTGCTGGCGGAGCTACTGCATCCAATGCTGCAACGGCAACATGCGCAGCCGCGGGCAGATAGATGCTGAACTCTGTACCGCGGTCCACTTCGCTGTCGACGGTGATATACCCCTCAAGCTGCTTCACCACGCCGTACACCAGCGACAATCCCAGCCCGGTACCCTGGCCAACTCCTTTCGTGGTGAAAAACGGCTCGAAAAGTCGCGCGGTTGCAGCCGCGGTCATACCGATTCCCGTATCGGACACGGTGACGACGACGTACGGACCGGTGCGCATCGCTCGACGTGACGCGTGGTAGAGATCGCCGACATCGTTATGGGCCGACCGATACGCCTCATCAATGTGTACACAGGCCGTACGAAGCGCCAATGTTCCGCCATCGGGCATGGCGTCGCGCGCGTTCAGCACCAGATTGATCAGGACCTGTCCGAACTGCGCCGAATCAGCAATGACATAAGCTGGAAGGCTTTCGAGATCGATGCGCAGATCGATGTCCTCGCCGATCAGCCGGCGCAGCATGCCGCTGAGTTCGTCCACCAGCACATTCAGATCCACGACCTTCATGGTCATGACCTGCCGGCGGCTGAACGCGAGCAGTTGACTGGTGAGCGATGCCGCGCGGGCTCCGGCCTCTCCTATCTGAGAGGCCGCTTCCTGCAAGGGGTCGCTCGCGGGCAGTTCCGCCCGTAACACATCGCTGTAGCCGTTGATGACCGTGAGGAGGTTGTTGAAGTCATGGGCAATCCCTCCGGCGAGTCGACCAATGGCCTCCATGCGCTGGGCTTGTTGGAGTTCGCGCGCCATTTGCCGGCGTTCGGAGATGTCCTCCTGCACGGCGATAAACTGAACGAGCCGACCTTCACTGTCTCGCACCGGCGTAATGGACAGATGCGTCCAGTACGGCTTTTCGTCGCGGGTGTAGGCGAGGATCTCCACCTCACAGGCGGAGCCGGAACGTACGGCCTCATGGAGAATGCGCATGGCGGCCGGATCGGTATCCGGCCCGTGCATGAAACTGATGCTTCGTCCGCTTACTTCGGCTGCGCTGTAGCCCGACATCTGTTCAAACCCGGCATTCACATAGACAATCG
This sequence comes from Gemmatimonadales bacterium, assembly GCA_038203945.1. Classification (GTDB taxonomy): domain Bacteria; phylum Gemmatimonadota; class Gemmatimonadetes; order Gemmatimonadales; family Gemmatimonadaceae; genus JAABRT01. The sequence continues at coordinate 33,007 of JBBRDJ010000001.1, read as the reverse complement.
GATTGTCCGGCAAGTGCGGATTGGTAATCACGATACCGTGCGAGACCGCGCGCATGGCTTGATCCCGCAGCAGCAGGTCGGCCTCGGCTGCGCGGCGATCTGTGATGTCTACCAGGCTCACGCGCAGCTCGGTGCCCGACTCGTCGGCCTCGCCCTCGAAGTGCACGTATCGCGGGTTGGAATCGGTGCCTGCCAGCGCGAGTTCGCAATGTGCGCGTGGCACACCCGAATAAGCCGATTCAGAGCAGTCGGCGAAGGCTTGGCGATGGGTAGCGGCGACATAGGGCGCGAAGCTGTTGCGCAGCAACGCGGAACGATTGGTGCCCAACATGGAAGCGGCCTTGAGATTGGCCTCGGTAACCAGGCCGGCTCGCGATAACGTCAAATAACCGGTTGGTGCAAAGTCAAAGAGCTCACTGTAGCGGGCCCGTTCCTGTTCAACCTCGGACCGGGAGGCGCGCAGCTCTTCGCACTGCATGGAGAGCTCAATTTCATGCACCTGCAGTTCATGAATGAGACGGTGGGCTTCCATGTCGGTATCGGCGGCTCCAGTCCTGAGTCGCTCCCGGAGAGCGTTCTCAGCGCGCTCGCGAAGCGACTGGGCCTGACGGTCTGTGGAGCCGTTGTCTGACGTCATTGTGCGCCTCCTGCTGACGCGGTGTCAATGGCGACTGCCGATTGGTCGGCGAGTTGCTCCTCAAGCTTCTCCTCAAGCTTCTCCTCAAGCTTCTCCTCAGCCGACGACTGCGCCTCACGCAGCGCCGCCTCGAGCTCCTTGGCCTTGGTGATATCGCTGAGCGTGATCACCACCCCGTCAATGCGATCATCCTGTAAGCGATACGGCAGGATGCGTACGGCGAACCAGCGTCCGTCCGACGCCGACACTTCCGTCTCCATCATGATCAGTGTGCGCATGACGCGAAGCGCACTCTCGGCCATCTCGGGAAAATCGAGTGTGGATACGATGTCGGTGATCGGACGACCGACATCGCCGGGAATCAGATGAAAGATGCTCTCCATGGACGTGGTGAACCGGCGCACCTTGAGCGATCGGTCGAGAAACAGCGTGGCAATACTCGTGCTGTTGAGCAGGTTCTCCATGTCGGTACTCGAGAGCGCGAGTTCTGCCAGCTTGGCTTGCAGCTCCTGATTCACCGTTTGCAACTCTTCGTTCATGGACTGCAGCTCTTCCTTGGACGTTGTCAGTTCCTCGTTGGTGCTTTGCAGCTCTTCATTTGTTGACTGCAGTTCCTCGTTGGTGGAACGGAGTTCCTCCTGCGAGACCTGCATTTCTTCGCGCGCCGTGAGCAGCGAGACGCGAGACTGTTCGAGGTCCTGCACAAGCTGAACCCGGTGCTTGTCTCCGTTGTCCTCGCGAGCCGCCTTTCCACGACGTCCCTTTGGTAGCGAGGCTGGCAGGTCGTAGAAAACGATGAGCGCCGTGCGGTTACGCGACGTCGCGTCAAGGAGCGGCTGGATAACGACGCGTATCTGCAGCGCATCCGAGCCATCGCGAATGGTGACATGCGGAATGATGACATTCTGCTCCGAGCGCAAGGCCCGCCAGAAGCCTTCGCTGAGCACGCGATCCAGGCCGGGACGCGCCATGGCAAACACGTTCCAGTTGGCTTTGCCCGCCGCAGGCTCGAGATATTTGCCGGTCCGACCGCTCACATACAGGATGTCGCCCTGATCACCAACGAGCACCGCCGCGGGAGCAAAGTGCGACAGCAAGAGACGATCAGTAAACGCTTGCAGGCTCTCAGCCGGTTTACTGGACTCGCTCTTCTCCGATGCCGGTGCGGAGGGGACGACGGGTCTGCCGAACACCGCTGGCATCGGCAAAGCGGAGGCAAAGTCCGAGCTCTCAATGCGCCTGTACAGGCGCGCCTTCTCCGACATCGACACAAATGACTCCGACGCGCTGCCAACGGTCTCAGCGCTGCCCAGCAGCAGCACGCCACCCGGGCGGAGACTGTAGTGGAAGAGTGGAATGACCTTCCGCTGGAGCTCCGGCGTGAGGTAAATGAGCAGGTTGCGACAGGAGATGAGGTCGAGCTTGGTGAAGGGCGGATCCATGACCAGATTTTGCGATGCGAAAACAACCATCTCGCGCACGTCCTTCATCACGCGATACCCGCGATCGCTCTTGACGAAGTAGCGTGCAAGCAGTTCCGCCGGCACATCGGCTTCAATATTTGGCGGATAGAAACCGACGCGCGCTTTGGCGATTGCATCCGGGTCGAGATCGGTGGCGAAGATTTGTACATTCTGCATTGTTTCGCCGTGGTTATCGCGCATCGCTTCGCGAAAGGCAACGGCCAGTGAATACGCCTCCTCACCCGTTGAGCAGGCCGTGACCCAAACGCGCACGGTTTCCCCTTTGGCCTTGGCGGCCAGCATCTCTGGCAGCACCGATGTGCGTAACTCCTCCCAGGCGTCCGCGTCGCGAAAAAAGCTGGTCACGCCAATGAGCAGTTCGCGGAACAGCAGCTGGCCTTCCGCCGGATTCTCGCGAACGTAGCGCGCGTAATCGCTGGCGCTCTTGAGATGATGCAAGCCCATGCGGCGCTGGATGCGCCGAGACAGGGTGCTCAATTTGTATTGCGAGAAATCCTGCCCGGTTTGCGTGCGCAGGAGCAGTACCACCTTTTCGAGCGCAATGCGCTCCGACTCCGTGATTGCGCGCTGGTCTTTGTTGATGACCAGCGGCAGATGTTCGACATACTCCACAATCTTCGCATACAGCTTGTCAGCCGACGCTATGACATCCGCCAGTTCGTTATCGATGGCGCTGCGCGGCATCGAGTCGAACTTGGCCGAATCCGGCGCCTGGACAAATGCCGCACCCGCCTTTTCCTTGACTGCGCGCAAGCCGAGTGTACCGTCGGATCCCATACCGGAGAGAACAACCGCGATGCTGGCCGCACCGCGATCAGTGGCCAGCGATCGGAAGAACAGGTCAATCGGAAGCCGGAGGCCGCGTGCCTGACTTGGTTCCATGATATGGAGCACGTCATGCAGCACGTGCAAATCAGAGCCGGCTGGAATCACATGAATATGATTAGGCTGCAACCGCATTCCGTCAACGATCTGCACCACGGTCAGCGATGTGCATCGCTGCAACAACTCCACAAGCATGCCGGGGTGCGTTGGGTCGAGGTGCTGCACCACAACAAAGCAATAACCGCAGTCAGCGGGCACCGGAGTAAAAAACTGCTCCATCGCCTCAAGTCCGCCAGCCGACGCCCCGATCGCGACCACAGGAAAGCTTGGAGCATCTGTCTGCTGCGCGTCGGGGGACGGCTCCCTGGAGGGGCTCTGCGAGTCGTCCTGAGACGCGTTGGAGCTGATCGGGTCTGGCGCGGTGGTCTCCATATCCTCTGCTCCCTTCCTCAACGAGTGAACGAGCTCCTGTGCGGATCGCCGCGAAATGACACGGCCAGGCACGGGCCGCACTGCGCGGGGCTTCTTGGCGCATGGTATCGACGGTGCGCGCTCTCCGGTAAGACGAATTGTAGCGTCCGCTGGCGGGAGGAGCGAATACGCGGACTGAAGTTTATTGTGTTCGATCACGGTACGCTATGCCAGACGTGCACGGCGTGTTGCGTGGCATCGTCGATCAATGGGACCGAGTCGCCAGCCAGAGTGGTGCCGTCAACCGTGATCCGTGGTGCTCCGCGCGTCCCGCCACGCGGGTGATGTACCGTCACGTTATAGGAACTGTTGCCAAACCGATACTCGATACGATACTCGGCCCATGATTCTGGCGCGCGTGGCGCTATGCGCAGTGTGTCAGCGTGGCGTTCAAGTCCCAGCAGGCCTTCCAGCCCCACGCGATACATCCAGCTGGCCGACCCGGTGTACCAGGTCCACCCGCCACGCCCTACCTGCCCATCGGCTGTGTAGACATCAGCGGCGATCACGTAGGGTTCCACTTTGTACGTTGCAACTTCTTCCGGGGTCCGGCTGTGCAGCAGCGGATTGATCATCTGGAAGAGCGCAAACGCACGGTCCCCATCACCCCGCATGGCGGTAGCGAGTACCGCCCACAGCGCAGCGTGCGTGTACTGTGCCCCGTTCTCTCTGACACCCGGCAGGTAGCCTTTGATATATCCCGGGTCGTGCGGAGTGTTATTGAACGGTGGCGTGAGCAATACCATAAGCTGGTCCTGCTCCCGAATGAGGTGTTCATTGAGAGACTGCATCGCGATTGCCTGTCGCGCCGGATCGCCCACGCCGGACAACACGCTCCAGCTTTGTGCGAGCGAATCGATGCGGCATTCGGTGTTCGCCGACGATCCAAGTGGCGTGCCGTCATCGAAGTACGCACGCCGATACCACGCACCGTCCCACGCGTGCCGTTCTACAGCTTCGGCGTACGCCGCGGCTTGCGCGCGCAGTTCTCGCGCCTCTTCGGCGTCACCGCGAGCCGCAACGTGTTCGGCAAAACTGTTCAGCGTGGCAATCAGAAACCAGGCCAGCCACACACTCTCGCCCTTGCCCTCCACGCCTACGCGATTCATGCCATCATTCCAGTCACCGCCACCAATGAGCGGAAGGCCATGCGCGCCGGTGGTGCAGGCTCGGCGCAACGCGCGAAGACAATGTTCATAGACGCTGCCGTGTTCGTCGGTCACCAAAGGCAAATCGTAGACCTCGTGCTCATCGGGCGCCAGCTCGCGCATGGAAAGAAACGGTGCGTATTCGTCGAATACGCTTGCATCACCCGTAGCACGCACATAGTGATCGACCACGTGGGGCAGCCACACCAGATCGTCGGAGAAGCGCGTACGCACGCCACGCCCCGTGTGCGGATGCCACCAGTGTTGTACGTCTCCCTCAAGAAACTGCCGGGCAGCGGCGCGCAAAATGTGCTCGCGCGCCAGTGTTGAATCAGTGTGCACGAAGGCCATCACATCCTGCAGCTGATCGCGAAAGCCGTACGCGCCGCTGCTTTGGTAGAGCGCCGAGCGTCCCCACATGCGACAACTCAGCGCCTGATACAGCGACCAACGATTGATCATCGCGTCAAAGGTCGGCTCGGGCGTGTGCACCTGCACCGCGCTCAACCGATGGTCCCAGGCCTGCACGGAATGCTCAACGGCAGCTCGCGCCCGGTCCACTCGCTGGTAGCGGGCGATGCAATCGCGCGCTTCCGATTCTGATCGGGCCGCGCCGAGCAGCGTGGCCACCTCACGAGACTCCCCGGGAGCGAGATCGATCACACAGCGAAGCGCGGCGCACGGATCAATTCCCGCGCCGGTAATGCCACTGAGTTCAGTGTCAGGCATCAGACCAGCGGGTTGGGACACGTTGCCGTTGCGCCCCAGAAAGTTGCGTCGACTCCCCGTGTGTTCGGTGACGAGCTCGGAGAGGGCGTGAAACGAAGTCCATCCGGCGAAGTGCGCGTCGAACGTGTTCTGTGCGAGCAGCGCACCACGTTCGCGATCAAACCATGTGCGCACCTGATGCTGCGAATGTTCGCGCAACGCGCCGAGCACCCATTCCACGTACGTGGTGATTACCACGCGCCGCGGTTGGCCGGTCGTGTTGGTCAGTCGAAGCAGTCCAATCTTCGTGGCCGAGCCTTCGGCCAGACCCACGGTGTATTCGCTTTCGATGCCGTGCCGGATGTGCGCGAATGTGGTTTGACCTGCACCGTGCGTTACGGTGTATTGCGTGGCCGTGCGGATCGGTGCGGGAGTGGCGCACCATGTGTCTCCGGTGCTTTCCTCCTGCAGGTACACCACGTCGCTCACCGGATCGCTTACCGGATCATTGTGCCATGGTGTGAGCCGCATGAAGTAGCTGTTTTCGGCCCACGCAAAGCCGCCGCCGCGCTCGGTGATGAGAAATCCGCCGTGTGGGTTGGCAATGACGTTTGACCACGGCGCCGGCGGCACGGTGTCGCTGCGCACCTTGAGTTCGTAGTCATTGTTGTTGGTGAGCGCCCCGATGCCGTTGGCGTACGACGCCGACAGTGGTTCTACCACACCCACGCCGCGCGGTGTCACACGCCGCTCAGGGCGAGCGGCACGCAGGCGCGGCGAGGGTGCACGCAGTTCCGCGACCGATGGTGCGGTGGTGGCAATCGTTGAGGTGAGAATGCGACCAAGGGCGCGTCCATCACACGACACGTGCAGACGTGCCGTGGCGCGCAGCATCAGCTCCGCGTCCGCGATCAGCAGGTCGCGACGTCTCACATACACACCGCCGGTGCGATCAAGGGTACCGGCATCATTGACCGCGTGCACAGCGGCGGAAATGCGATCGCCGAGATCCTGCAAGTACGTGGGGGAATGTTCGTCGAGAATCACGAGATCAACCGTCAGTCCGCGCCGGCGCCAGAACCGATGCGCGGCGAGCAACGAACGCAATGTCGCCAGGCCTTCCGCATCGCTGATGGTGGCAAGCAGAATCGGGACATCACCCGAGACACCAAAGCCCCAGAGCAGCGGTTGCGAGCCGCGATTGCGACGCATTTCCAACTGTGGGGCACGCAATGCGGGATGGCCGTACATCACGTGACCGGCCAGCTCCTGAAACACCGCCGCGTCGGCCGGTGTGAGTCCCAGCTCGCGCAATTCAACCTGACTGGATGTCCACGCAAGATCGAAGGCACGTTGCGCCGCGTGCGGGGCGCGGTATCGATCCGCCAACGCGAATGCTCGTTCTTCTGTTGTCGCAACAAGCGTGGTGAACGCAACCGAAGCGGACTGTCCGGCCTCAAGACTCACGCGCGTCCGCACGGCGAATATCGGATCGAGCACCGAACCGGTGGTACCGGAGAGCGGACCGTCTTTCTCGAGTGCAATGGGGTCGCGGGTAGAGCGACCGCGACCGAGGAAGCGCGCACGATCGGTTTCGCAGGTCACCATGTCGGAGCGTTTCTTACCCCAGTCCACCAGATGCACAAACCACTGCTTTGCTTCCGTTGCGGACCGGGGACGACGAGTGGCCGTGATGGCGTTGCACCACGGATGCCACGCCGTCTCAACAAAGAGGTTGCCAAAGGCTGGGTGCGCACGATCGGCGTCGGCTGGCGCCAGCACAATCTCGCCATAGCTGGTGAGCTCGAACTCGCGAGTGCTCCAACCGTTGTTGGTAAGAGTCACGCGCCGGACTTCAGCCGAATCTTCCGGAACGACAGCAATCTCGGTACGGGTTGTGACGTCGCCATCAACGCGTTCGAACGTGACCTGCTCCGTGCCGAGCGATGCGCGATACGACTGCGCGGGAGCACAAACGGGCTGATGTGCGGTGGACCATACGCGTCCGGAACCAATGTCCTTGATATAGCAGAACTGTCCGGTTGCGTCGCGTGTGCCGTCGGCCTTCCAGCGATTGACCGCGAGGGTGTCGTATCGGCTGTATCCTGCGCCGGCGTTTGTGAGCATGACCGTGTATGGCTGATGGCCCAGAAACGCGACGTGCGGTGTGGCCGTATCTGCTGTGTCGAACTCGCGCACCACGGGACGTTCCGTGTCAGCCTCGGGCAAACCATCATCGGCTTGCGCGCCGAGTGGCGCTTGCAACACTGCCTGACGCGGTACGCGTTCATGCAACAGTAGCTCTGCAGCGCGCACGAGCGGATCGGCATGAAAACGCCGCTGCCAGATATTGTCAGCCAGGCTATTGGTCAGCGATACCAGACTCATTCCGATGTGATGCGCAAAGAAGGCATCCACCAGCGAGAACCGACTACCCGAATCGGGTCGGGTAAAGTCGATGGCGTCGCGAAAGCCGTATTCTCCCAGCGCACCCTTCGCTTCAAGTCGTGTGAGATTCTCGAGGGCCGCCACAGGATCGACCATCGATGCCAGCGCTGTCGCATAGGGCGCGATCACCAGTTCACGACTCAACCCACGCTTGAGCGCAAGATCCGCCACGCCGAATGACCGGTACTGATAGGTGGCGTGTCGATCACGCACGTTGTACGCACTCTCGCTGATGCCCCATGGCGTACCTCGCGTGGCGCCATCGGCCATGTGGCGCTTGACCACGCCGCTGTTGGCTTGCGCAAGGATTGTGCTGGGTGGTGATTGCATCACCAGCAGCGGCATGAGATACTCGAACATGCTGCCACTCCATGAGACCAGTGCCGGCGCGCCTGACGAATACGTGAGGGTTCGTCCAAGCCTGAACCAGTGCTCGGCTGGTACATCATTTTTGGCGATGGCCAGAAAGCTTGCCAGCCGTGCTTCGGAGGCGAGGAGATCGTAAAGCGACGCATCAAGCGAACCGGTGTGATACTGCAACCCGATGGACAGCAGCTCACGTCGCCGATCAAACAGAACGCTGAAGTCCATCGCTAGCGCGTCCTGATACGCCCAGTCAGCCAACACGAGCAGTCGCGCGCTGAGAGCCGAGTGAACGTCGGGCTCATCCGCGAACGCGATACACGCCTGGCGCAGCGCAATGAGATGGCCGGCCAGGTTGCCACTGTCCACCGTGGATACGTAGGCTGGCTCCAGCACCGACAAGTCGCGCAGGTCGTACCAGTTGAAATAGTGTCCATGCAGCCGTTGCAACCGTTGCATGGTGGACGCGGTGCGCTCGAGGCGTTCAACCATGTCGGGCAGCGTGATGAAACCGAGATCCCGGGCGCTGACGGTCGCGAGCAGATGCAGCCCGATGTTGGTGGGCGACGTGCGCATGGCGACCACCGGCTCGGGAGTGCCTTGAAAGTTGTCAGGCGCCAACCACTGTGTTTCGGCAGTGACAAAGGCATCAAAGAAGTGCCAGTGCAGCTGAGCGTAGCGCGCAGCCTGTGAGCGCTCGTCGTCTGAAAGCCGGCGCGTTGGCTTGGTGCTTGGCATGCTGAGATCGTGCGCTACAGTTGGCGAGAGCAGCCAGAGCAGCAGGATTGGCAGCACCGAGAGAGTCACCGCCAGCGGGGTTGATGTAAAGACGCCGCCCGCCGACGTTCCCGTTCGCGTGGCAATGGCAACGGCCAAGACGATCGTGCCCACCACAACAGGCCACATGGCACGCCATGTGGCGGACTGCGTTGCCAACGCCTTGCGTTCGCTCTGCAGCGCGGTCTGCCACTCAAGCATATGTTGATGCGACACGGTGAGCCGCCACAACGCACGCACGATTGCATCCACCGAAATCCAGGCCTGATGCGGGAGAAAGGTGATTGCCAGCGCGATCTGTCTCGCACTGGTACGCATATCGGCACCCACGGCGGCGTAATACGCGCGCCAGGATCGCGTGAGCGGCGGTTGCACCAACGCGAGCAACGCCGTGACGATCCAGGGCGCCGCAATGATCGCCACGCCGAGCAGCGTCCATCTGAGCACTGGTACCGGCAGGAACAGCCAGCCCGCTACAAGGAACGTGAGCTGCCCGAGCTCGACCGTGCTGCGGCGCAGATTGTCAATGATTTTCCATCGCGACAACAGTGCCAATCGATTGCGTTCAGGGCCGCCCGGGCCCGGCACCATGCGCGTAAGCCAGGGGAGTAACTGCCAGTCGCCGCGAATCCAACGATGTTTGCGACGGGAGAAGGTGAGATAGCGCGTGGGATAGTCATCGTAAACGATGACATCGGTGGCCAATCCGGCGCGCGCGTAGTTCCCTTCGATCAGATCGTGTGAGAGCAGCGTATTCTCGGGGAATCGACCGTGTGTCGCGCGCTCAAACACCTCAACGTCGTAGATGCCTTTACCGGTGAAGCTGCCTTCACCGAACAGATCCTGATACACGTCCGAGACGGCCGTAGTATAGGGGTCCACTCCGGGATGACCGGAGTAGATCGACGCAAACACGCTCAGATGTGCACTCGGCAGTGACACGCCGACTCTGGGTTGAAGTATGCCGTGCCCTCGGACCACACGTCCGCGCGCCGAGTCGTAGACGGCTCGGTTGAGTGGATGTGCGATGGCGCCGATCAATGCCGGTGCCGCGTCGGGCGGGAGCATGGTATCGGCGTCGAGCGTGATGACATATCGAACCTTGCGAAGCACGGCTGGTTCGCCGATCAGTTGCGAAAAGCCGTCGCGTTCGCCGGTTAAAACAAACCGGTTGAACTCCCCCAACTTGCCACGCTTTCGCTCCCAGCCCATCCACACACCTTCGGCCGGATTCCAGAGCCGTGGGCGATGAAAGAGAAAGAACGCATCGCGCGACGCTGGTGCGTACCGGGCGTTGAGCGCTTCAATGCCTTCAACGGCGGCGGCAACGATGGCCACGTCGCTGGAGGTTGTAGCCTCTGCGGCATCGGTGAAGTCGCTGAGCAACGCAAAGTGCAGATTTTCCTCGCGATTGGCGAGAAACTGCACTTCGAGATTGTCGAGTGCATCGTATACCGACTGCACATCAGGAAACAGCGTTGGTGTAACCACCGCCGTGCGAAACTCCGGCGGCACGCCGTGTGTGATCAGATCGAGTTTGGGCAGGCCTCGCGGCGGCATGAGTGCCGTGACGAGTTTGTCGACGATGGAGATGGCGAGTCCGGTGGCCGGAATCGCGCCGAGCAGCAGTATCAACCACCACGAGGCCCGCGCTGATTCACCGCCGAGCCACAGCAGTGCGCTCAGCGCGGCCACGAGCAGAGCGCTGACACTGCACAGATACACCATGCTTGGATGTCGGCGCATCCATCGAACCGTGCGCTCCTCCATTTTCGGTCGATAGCCTGTGACACCTTCCAGCTGTGCGAGGCCGTCATCGATCAGGTAGTACCCAACGTGATCGCGCCGATCATCGTGGCCGTGATGCAGCAATGCTGTACGTGCCATATCGACTGCCAGGCGCGCAACGTCTTTTTCCGGGCGCTCCGTGCGCTTCGCAATACGCTCCACGACATGTCGGTAGTTGTCGCGGGTTTCAAAGGTCATGCGCGCATAATGTCCGAGTGGATCCTCGCGCAATACGGCGTCGACCCGACTTTGCGCCTCTACGAGCGTTCGCCAGTCCACGCGTTCAATGGCGCGCAGACTGGTGATGCTGTTGGCCATGACTACCTGTGTCAGCGCGAGACGCTGCGTGGCTCGCGCGGTGGCGTCTTCGGCACTCAACGCTTCTTCGGCAATCCAATGCTGCAAACGCACAACGGCCGGCAGCGTGCCGCCCTCGGCACGCAGCTGCTGCAGAAATCTTGCGACGAACGTGTCGCTGAGCGATTGCGCATCGGTGGTGAAGTGGGCGAGTTCCGCTTCGAGCGCGAGGCCGCCCTTCTCTGCAGCGCTCGCGAGACGCGTAGCCGCACGGTCAGCTCGCTCGATTTCCTTGAGTCGTTGCGAGGTTCGCAATCCCATGCGCCGCACATTCTCAATGAGTCCGAGACGCAGCATCGCCGGAACGGCCCAAAGCTCGCCGAGTGTGAGGTCGGCTACTTCCTGATAAGCCGACAAAAATCCGCTCACATTCTCGTGCTCTATTCGCCCTTCACTATGCGAAATGATCGTAATTGCAATTTCGAAAACGCGCGGATAGCCTACCAGCGGTCCGGACGCGAGCGTTGGCAACTCCCTGTAATAGCCGCGCGGCAGGCTTTCGCGCACTTCGCGAACGTGCTCGCTCAGGACGTGGTAGTTGTCGAGCAGCCAGTCTCCGGCCGGACCAATTTCCGCACGCATGTTGCTGTGCGCGTTCAACTCCGCTTGGACGCGAGACAGGATCCGGGCGGTATCGGCCAGTCTGGCCAAGAGCGGAGTTTGCCGAGGCGCAGGCGTGGTTGCGACTTCCTGCGCGGCGGCCAACTCCCGTGCGCGTTCGCTGAGATGTTCGGCACCGAATAGTTCGCCACGGATAGGGCCAGTCAGCACCTCATTGCGCGCGGCGCGCTTGAAGCGCCCGATACGCGTTCTCAGGTTCCGGATTGTACGTGACAGGGTAATAAGAGCACTCCTTGAAGCGTCCACAAACCCTTAATCAGTCACATAACGCAGCTCGCCGAAATAGTCCCCAAGAGCTATATCGCGTTCAGCGTGAAAGGTTTGAGCAACGCATCGAGCGCCTGAAGATCGAATGGCTTCTCCACAAACACATCGAATCCGGCCTCGAGCGCGCGAGCACGCTCTGCGTCTGAGCTCCAGCCGGTCATGGCAATCATGACTACGCTCCGGCCCCACTCGGCCTGACGGGCTGCCTGCAGCACATTAATGCCACCGGTATTTGGCATGGACAGATCAAGGAACGCAATGTGTGGCAACCATGAAGCCATGCTGCTGAGCGCGACGTCTCCGGTCAGTGCGGTGCGTGTCTCGAAGCCAAGCACGCTGAGCCCTGCGGCCAGGCTGTCGACCAGATCGGCACTGTCGTCCATCACGAGCACGCGGCCGCGCGATGACGCCGTGGACGATGACGCAGTTCCGGTGGTCTCGAGTGACATCATGGTTGTGCAGGCGCGGCCAGTGGAATGCGTAAAGTGAACAGACTCCCTTCTCCGAGCCCCTCACTGAACGCGATCAGGGAGCCACCATGCAACTGCGCCACGTGCATGGCCACGGCCAGGCCCACGCCCAGCCCTTCGGGTCGATTAGCTGCCCCCCGTGGGGCGCGCGCGAACAGATCAAATATCTCGCTCAGCCTTGACGACTCGATGCCACATCCCCAATCGCGAATTTCGAATAAAGCGTGACCGTCCTCGCACCAAACCCGAAAGTGCACACGTGCACCGGACTGACTGTACTTGGCCGCGTTCCCGAGCACATTGCCAAGTGCTTGAGTCAATCTTGCGGGATCAGCCAACAGTTCACAGTCCCCATCGAGCAACTCTACCTCCAGTGCGGCCCCCGCGCGCTCCATGAGCGGGCTCACGCTCTCCACCGTGGCGTCCACCAGCAACTGCAGCGTCACCGCCGATGGCACGAGCGACATCGCATTCCAGCGCACTCGGCTCAGGTCGAGCGAGTTGTCGGTGAAGCGCTGCAGCTGGTTGAGCTGTCGATCAACGATGGCATGCATGCGCGTTGTCAGCTCTTCATTGGCTTGCGGGGACTGCACAACGCTCAAGGCCTGTCTGATGGCCTGCAGCGGGCTACGTAACTCGTGCGCCAGCGTGGCCAGAAACTCATCGCGATGACGGATGGCGCGATGCAGTTCGTTCTCCAACAAGCGATGGCGGTGAACATCGGTGAGTGTGGCCATCCAGTGTGTTTTGTCGCCCCCATTCGCGTCCACTGCCGTGGCCTGACACAACAACCAGCGATACGCACCATCACGACGACGGCATCGGAACTCCAACTCGAACGGTTCGCCGTCGGAGCGGGCGGCGCTCCACGTTTGCTCGAACTTCTCGCGATCTTCGGCGTGACACAGCGAACTCCACCCATCGCGACGCAGATCGATGGTGGATTGCCCCGTATACCGCGCCGATGCGCGATTTTGATAGATCGGTGTGCCATCACTTCCGGTGAGCCAGACAAAATCGCGGATCGAGTCGCCAATAAGCGACACCGCGTCCGGGAATGACGCCGACGTACCAGCAGTGGAGGAGAAGTTCAGTGTCACGGCGACGAAATGTGTGAGGCACCGCACGTGCACACGCAGGAGAGGGCCGATGTGCAGTGGTCAACCGACGAATATACCGAAATTGTCACCCGGGCGCACGTCGCGCCCGGTCAATCGTGTGTACGACCGCGCCGAACCCGCCAAATTACGAGTGCGATCAGTGCGATCGCCACCGCGACACCCGCTGCTACGCGTTGGCTATTTCCCACAGCAGCAATCAGCGCCTCGGCGTTTGATCCAAGAGAAAATGCGAGCCAGGTCACCAATCCGTACCATACCGCTGACGCCAAAGTCATGGCGACCATCGCGCGCACGAGTCCCACCTGCAGCGCTCCGGCCAGTGGTGGCACCACGGCGCGAACCGCCGGAATAAACCGGCTCACCGCCAGCGCCCATACGCCGTGTTTTCGATAGGCTTTTTCCACTCGCGCCGCGCCTTCCGGACCGCCGAGTATGGGCAGTTTCCGCTGTAGCCACCCGGCGCCGAGGCGACGGCCGAGCACAAACATAAGCATTGCGCCACCGAGGTTTCCCACCATGGTAGCAGACCATGCCCCTGCGGCGGAGCCATCACCGCGGGCTGCGACAAACGCACCGAGCGCGATGGCTGTATCGGCCGGCAGCGGCGGGAACACATTCTCGGCAAACGCCGCTGCCGCGATTACGAGATACAGCACCGGCGCCGGCAGCGCGCCCAGCCAGTTTAGGAGTTCACTCACGCGCGCGCCGTCCCTGCACGCGCGCGGCTGGCACTACTCCGCAGCACGCACCAGTGTGGCCACGGCCATCACTCCAAGGCCCTCGTCGCGACCAATCCATCCCATGCGCTCGTTGGTCTTGCCCTTCACAAACACATCGCCAACGTCCACCTGCAGCGTGGCGGCCAGGCGCGCACGCATGGCGTCGCGATGGGGACCAATCTTTGGACGTTCGGCAATTACGGTCACATCGACATTCCCCACGCGCCATCCGGTGCTGTGAACGCGCGCCACGGCCGCTGCCAACATTACAACGGAATCGGCGTTTTTGTTGGCCGGATCGGTGTCGGGATAAAGTGCGCCAATGTCACCCATTGCCGCCGCGCCGAGAATGGCGTCGGTGACGGCGTGACAGATGGCGTCGCCATCACTGTGGCCGGCGCAGTGGCGATCGTCGGGCACGTCAATACCGCCCAAGCGCATCGGCCCACCGGGTGCAAACCGGTGCGAGTCGAAACCAATGCCCATGCGCAGGGCGAGCGAGCGATCAGTCATGCTTGGCCATCATGCCTGACCATTGCGTACGTCAGACATGCTGCCGCGGCGCACGCGGCTGCGTCAAATGGCGTGCGGCATATGGCGTTCGTCACGCCGCCGCGCTGGCCGCTGCCACGGTGGTGCCCTGCCCCGGCAGAATGCTGTAATCCTGACGGCGGCGCGCCGGCGTAAAGCCCGCATCGGTGATGAGATGTTCGATCTCAGCCGTGGTGGTGCGATGCGTGGTGTTGGCCGCCGACACCACGTTCTCTTCGATCATGAGGGAACCAAAGTCGTTGCACCCAAACCGCAGCGCCATCTGTCCGATTTTCATGCCCATTGTGACCCAGCTCGATTGCAGGTTGGGCACGTTGTCGAGCACAATGCGCGAGATGGCCACCGTGCGCAGATATTCCTGCGAATCGGTGCGCGGCATGTGCGACATGGTAGGCGTATTTTCCGGCTGCAACGGCCAGCAGATGAACGCCGTGAAACCACCGGTGCGTGCTTGCACCTCGCGCACTCGCTGCAAATGTTCAATACGCTCAGCCAGCGTTTCACCAATACCGTACATCATGGTGACCGATGTCTTCATGCCTGCGGCGTGCGCCAGCTCCATGATTTCCAGCCAGCGATCCGCACCGGCCTTTTTGGGGGCCACCTGATCGCGCACCCGTTGCACCAGTATCTCACCACCGCCGCCGGGAATGGAGTTGAGACCGGCCTGCTGCAGCTCCCGAATCACCTCGGTGGCGTCCATGCGAAACCGCGTGGAGAAAAAATCCACTTCGCTGGGCGAGAATCCGTGAATGTGAATGGGGTGATACGTCTTGATGTAGCGCAGCAGATCGAGATACCACTCAAACGGGATGTACGGATTGTGCCCGCCCTGGATGAGAATCTGCTGACCGCCGAGCGCTTTGGCTTCGTCGATCTTTTCGCCAATCTGTTCGAACGACAGCGTGTAGCCTTCATCGTGTTTGGGGCGCCGCGCAAACGCGCAAAAGCCGCAATCGGCCACGCACACGTTGGTGTAGTTGATGTTGCGATCCACGATGTAGGTGACCACACCGTTTGGATGCAGGGCTTCGCGACGGCGGTCGGCTTCGAGGCCGAGCTCCAGCAGCGGGGCGTTGGTATAGAAGTCAAGCAGATCACGCATGGCAAACTCCGATCACCGCGCTCACGCGGCCGGAAGAAAGGCGAGTTTTCCGTCGGGCACTCGACCGGCCAGCACGAGTCGTCGGAAAAACTCGGTAAGGCCCGCCAGGTGCGGGTACGACAGACGATAGTCCAATCCTGAAAGATAATCGAGACAGCGATCCGCCCCTACGCCGCTTGAGGCGGCCGCCTGGCGGGCCAGCGCCGGGAGGTTGGCCAAACCCCAGTCGCGCGAAGCCAACAGTGACGCATGCGCGGCCATGCTGTCGTGCACGGGCGTGGTGCGCTGTGCGACCCACACGGCAAACACAAATGGCAGCCCCGTCCATGTTTTCCACGCCTCGCCCAGGTCGTACCGATACGGATACAACGTGGGCCATGGCGAGTCCTGCTCCGCCGCGTCGTGCAATCGTAACGCCGCATCGCCAATGACCAACCGCGCGTCGTGCCGTTCCTGCGCGAACTGCGCCATGTCCACAACTTCAGCATCGCCAGGCACGAACTCCGGCTGGGCGCGCCACACATGCGCGAACAGCAACTCCAGCAACGCCACGCTGGTCATGCTGCTGCGGCTTACAATCACTCGCCCGCCGTTCAACTCGTACACGGGACGCTTGCTGAACAGCATGACGCTCTGCACCGGACCGTTGCACGAGATCGCCAGCTCCGGGAGCAACAGGTAGCGTTCGGCATCGCGCGCATACTCCACTGCCGAGACGACGCTCAGATCGAGCGCGCTGCGCGACATCAGATCGTTGAGTGCCGTGGGGACGCCATCAACCAGCTTAGCATCAAGCGGTACGAGCCCACGATCAATGGCGCCGTAAACCGGATAGCAGTTGATGTAGGGAATGCGGCCGATGCGCAGCATGACTGGTTGCCCTACGCGGTGGTGGTGAGTTCGCGTGCCACGTCGTCGGCGTCTGCACTGTGGCTCGCGTCATCAAACACACGCAGCACATGATAGAACGAATCCCGCTCCGCCGGCACCTTGCCGGCACCGCGAATGAGCGCCAGCAACGCGTCGAGTGTCATGCCTTGTGGCGTAGTCGCACCGACGGCATGGTAGATCTTTTCGCGCACGACCGTACCTTCAATATCGTTCACACCAAAATGCAGCGCGGTTTGCGTGACAAACGGCGTCACCATGATCCAGTGCGATTTGATGTGATCAAAGTTGTCCAGAAACAGGCGACCCACGGCCAGGTTGCGGAGGTCGTCAAAGCCGGTGCTCGCTGTGCCAACCCGTCCGAGCGTTTCGCCCAAGGCGTTGTCATCAGGGTGATAGGCCAGCGGGATGTAGGCCAGAAATCCACCCGTTTCATCCTGCAGGTCCCGCAGCATCTGCAGGTGCGCCATGCGATCTTCGATCGTTTCCACATGGCCGTACAGCATGGTGCAGTTGGTGCGAATGCCCAACTCATGGGCCGCGCGGTGCACACCGATGTAATCGGCGCCGCCAAGCTTTTTATCGGCGATCTCGTCACGCACCGCTTCGCTGAACGTCTCGGCGCCGCCGCCCGGCATGGTGTCGAGGCCAGCCTCACGGAGCGCGATGAGCACGTCCGTCCACGACATCTTCTCGATGCGCGCAATATGCGCGATTTCCACCGCCGTGAGCGCCTTGATGTGCACGTGCGGCAGGCGCGCCTTGAGGGCGCGAAACATGGTGCTGTAATACTCGAGGCCCGCTTGCATGTCGAGGCCGCCCACGATGTGGAACTCGCGGGTGAGACCATTGTCTGCCTGCTCCGCCTCTTCCATGATCTGCGCCAGCGAGTAGCGATACGCGCCCTCCTCCTTGGGCAGGCGCGCGTAGCCGCAGAACGCGCATGTCTTGCGCAGGACGCAGATATTGGTGGGGTTGATATGCTGGTTGGCCGCGAACGTGACCTGATCGCCGTGTCGCGCCCGGTTGACAGCGTTGGCCATGTGGCCAACGCCCAGCAGATCGGGCGATCGAAACAGCGTCACGCCGTCCGGCTGCGAGAGTCGTTCGCCACGACGCAGCTTTTCGCCGATCGGGCGCAGCGCGGGATCGCGGAGGGTTGAAAGATCGATATCGACGGCGAGCGGCATGCGAAACTCCTGAAGAACGCGGTGGCCACCAACTTCGTGGCTTCACGCGATAAACGCGGGCCCGCTACTCAATCGTGCCAGCGTCTGAGCGCGAGCGTGGTGTTGTGCCCACCAAAACCGGAACTGTTGCTGATCGCAACTTCGATCTCCCGGCGCGTAGGCGTATTAGGTGAATAGTCGAGATCGCACTCTGGATCCCGGTTTTCGAGGTTGATGGTTGGTGGAACAATCTGGTCGCGGATGGCCAGCGCACACGCAATGAACTCAACGGCCGCAGTGGCGCCGAGCATGTGGCCCGTGCACGACTTGGTGGAACTCACGGTGAGCGTGTCGGCATGCGTACCAAAAACCGTGCGAATGCCGCGCGATTCGTTGGGGTCATTGAGCGGTGTACTGGTGCCGTGTGCGTTGATGTACTGCACATCGGCGGGCTCCACGCCACCATCTTCGAGGGCGCGTTTCATGGCGCGCTGCAACCCTTCGTGATCTTGCGGCTGTCCGGTGAGATGGTAGGCGTCGCCCGTGGCGCCGTAGCCAATCAACTCACCATAAATGCGTGCGCCGCGCTGGCGCGCATGCTCAAGCTCTTCGAGAATTACGACGCCTGCCCCTTCACCCAGCACGAAGCCATCACGGTTGGCGTCAAACGGACGGGACGCACGCGTTGGATCATCGTTGCGCGTAGAGAGCGCGGTCATGTTGGCAAATCCACCGATGGCCATTTCCGACACGGCCGCTTCCGACCCGCCGGTGATCATGACGTCGGCATCGCCGTATTGAATGCAGCGAAACGCCGTACCAATGGCGTGTCCGCCAGTGGCGCACGCCGACACTGTGGCAAAGTTGGGACCACGCGCGTTGTAACGCATGGACACCACACCGGCCGCGATGTCGGAGATGAACATGGGCACAAAGAACGCCGAAATCTTGCTCGGCCCACGATCGCGCAGCATGTCGTGCTGTTCTTCGAACGTGCGAATGCCACCTATCCCGGACCCGATAATCACCCCGGTGCGATCGGGCTCGTAACCGCCCTCGTTGAGCCCCGCATCGGTCATGGCCTGCACCGATGCCGCCATGGCGTATTGCGTGTAGGGATCAGCGCGACGGGCCTCTTTCCGATCCATTGCGACGAGCGGATCGAAGGCCTTGACTTCACAGGCAAAGCGCACCGAAAACGCGGCGGGGTCAAAGTGCGTAATCGGTGCCGCACCGGATACTCCATCGAGCAAACTCTGCCAGGTCGTCGCCACGTCGTTACCGACGGGTGTGACGGCTCCAAGTCCTGTGACGACGACCCTGCGACGCATCAACCAGCGACCTTGGCCTCAAGGTATGCGATGGCGTCGCCCACTGTGCGCAGCTTTTCGGCATCCTCGTCGGGGATGTCGATGTTGAACTCTTTTTCGAACTCCATCACCAGCTCAACGATGTCGAGCGAATCGGCGCCCAGATCCTCGATGAAGCTGGCTTCCGGGGTCAACTTCTCCGGCTCTACGCCGAGCTCCTTCTGAATGATGTCCTTGATCTTCGCTTCGTGCTCCGCCATGGGAACGGTTCCTCGTATGTGAGACTGAAATGGTGAACGAACAAAGGTAGCCCCGGATACGCATCCGAGGGAGGGTTTGCAACACTGGAATTCCTGTATCGAGCGCCAGCAGACGCCCGTCACGCGCTACATCGCCAACCCACCGTCCACCACAAACACCTGACCGGTGATGTACGACGCGAGATCGGAGGCGAGAAAGGTGACCATATTGGCAATATCAGACGGGGTGCCCAACCGTTCCAGCGGAATGCTGGCTGCCAACGATGTCTTTGCATCGGCGGGCATGGCCGACGTCATATCGGTATCGATGTAGCCGGGTGCGACAACATTCGCCAGTACACCGCGTGAGCCCAGCTCGCGGGCGAGCGATTTGGTGAGGCCAATGAGACCCGCCTTGCTCGCGGCGTAGTTGGTTTGCCCCTTGTTGCCCATGAGGCCCACCACACTTGCGAGATTGATCACACGACCGCTGCGGCGTTTCATCATACCGCGGCTGGCCGCGCGACAGGTCGCGAAGGCGCCACGCAAGTTCGTATTGATGACCGTGTCCCAATCCTCATCCTTGAGGCGCATGATGAGATTGTCGCGTGTGAGACCGGCGTTGTTGACCAGGATGTCGAGTGATCCAAAGTCTTTCTCCACCGCCTCCACCAGCGCCGCACACTGCGCAATCTCCCCCACGTCGGCTGCATACCCACGCACGGTGACATTGTACGCCGACGCAATCTCAGTCGCCGCAGCCTGGGACCGTTCGGCATCACGTCCCGTGACCGCAACCGATGCACCACACGATGCGAGCTGTTCGGCAATCGCGCGACCAATGCCGCGCGTGGAGCCGGTAACGAGCGCCACGCGCCCGGACAGATCAATGCGCATGCGATGTATTGAGAGAGTGACCGAGTTCAGCCAACTTCTCGAGATCGGCAACGGTACCGCCAGTCATGGTACGAATGTCGGGCGCAATACGACGTGCCAGACCTGAGAGCACGTTACCGGTGCCCAGCTCCACATACAGCGCATCGGGAAACGCGTGGACAAGATTGCGCATCACCAGCGTCCAATGCACCGGCGCCGTGAGCTGTTGCACCAGCAGCGGTCGGGCCGCAGCGGCGCGCGTGATGGCCGAACCGTCGACATTGGCAAACACCGGGACGCGCGGATCGCGCAGCGTGGCGGCTTCAAGTACCGCGTCAAGCCCATCGGCCGCCGGTTCCATGAGTGGCGAATGAAACGCGCCGCTCACCGGCAGTGGCAGGCAACGCTTGGCGCCCGCTTCCCTGGCCAGCTCCATGGCGCGCTCCACACCCGCGCGCTCACCCGAGATGACCACCTGTTCCGGGCTGTTGTAGTTGGCTGGGACCACAAGGCCGGCCTCGGCCGTTGCCTGCTGGCAGATGTCCTCAATGGAAACACGCAGCGTACCCAGCACGGCGCACATGGCACCGGGCCGCGATCTGCCGGTGTCGTACATGAGCTGACCTCGACGGCGCACAATCCGCGCCGCGTCTTCGAGATCGAGCGCACCGGCAGTGTAGTAGGCCGAAAACTCGCCCAGCGAATGACCCGCGGCGGCGCGCACGAACGGCGACAGCACCTCGCCCACCATCGCCCACGCCGCCGCGCTGTGCGCCAACAACGCCGGCTGCGCATTGTGTGTGCGTCGCAGTTCGTCTTCAGGCCCGTCGAACGCCAATGATGAGATCGACACACCAGTCGCACGATCAACCGTTTCAAACGCGTCACGGGCGACCGATGACGCGTCGAATAAATCGCGTCCCATACCCACTTTCTGGGAGCCCTGACCGGGAAGCAGCAGCACAATATCCATACACAACTCCTGAACAGAGATTTCGCGCATCGCGCGCTAGAAGCGCACGACCAGCGAACCCCATGTGAATCCGGCACCGAAGGCGGCGAACAACACCAGCGTGCCTTCAGGCACGCGTCCCTGCGCCCTGGCATCGGCCAGTGCAATGGGAATGGACGCCGCGCTGGTGTTGCCGAAATGCTCGACGTTCGTAAAAAAGCGATCCATATTGATACCGGCATGTTTGGCCGTGGCTTCGATGATGCGCATGTTGGCCTGATGCGGAATGACGAGGTCTACATCTGCCGGTGTCAGCTTGGCGGCGTCGAGCGCGCGGTCCACCGCTTCGGCCATGGAACGCACGGCGTGCTTGAACACCTCGCGCCCTTCCATGCGCACATACTGGCGACGCTCCTCATACACCTTGTCGCTGAAGGGTTCGGCCACCCCACCGGCTGGACGCCACAACAGCTCAGAAAGATTTCCGTCACTACGTGCATAACTGGACAGAATTCCCCGCTCACGTGCATCGCCGCGTGGCAGCGTGCGCACGTGCCGGATAATCGTTGCCCCGGCCCCATCACCAAAGAGCACGCACGTGTTGCGATCCGTCCAGTCGACAATGGTGCTCAGCACTTCGGCGCCAATCACGAGCACCGTTTCCGCCATTCCCGTGGCGATCAATCCTTCGGCCACCTGCGCGCTGTACAACCAACCGCTGCACGCGGCGCCCAGATCAAAGGCCATCGCGCGTCCGGCGCCGAGCGAGGCCTGCACTTCGACCGCCGTAGCAGGCAGCAGGTGATCGGGCGTGGCAGTGCCCAATACAATGACATCAATCTCGCCCGGCTGCACACCGGCTTCGGCCATCGCCTTGCGCGATGCGGCAACGGAAAGCACTGTGAGCGTTTCGTCGGGATCTGAGACGTAGCGTTGCCCGATACCGGTGCGATCGCGAATCCAGGCGTCGTTGGTATCGAGACCGTTCCGGGCCAGATCGTCGTTGGTGACAGCGGTTCGCGGCACCGCAAACCCGGCTCCCGCGATATAAGCGATCGGGCGCTTCACGCCACTGACCCTGTGGGGGCCTCACGCACTGGTAAGGACTCGGCCAGTCGACGACGAATGTGCGCTGTCATATCGGAATCGTAAGCCCGCTGGGCCACGCGAATCGCATTCTTGATGGCCGTGGGCGAACTCTTGCCGTGCGAGATAATGCTCACACCGTTGACGCCCAGCAACGGCGCACCGCCGTACTCGTCGGCGTCGAGCTGATGTAACGCACGGCGCAGCATGGCGCGATCAAGCTGTGCATGATCGGCGACCATGCCAATCAGGGTGGGCGCCAACGCTTCGTAAAACTTGAGCAGTACGTTGCCCACAAAGCCATCGCACACCACCACATCTATCGGGCCGCGATCGCAGGTGCCGGTGGCGAGGTCACGTCCTTCGACGTTGCCGATAAAGTTGAGCCCCGATTGCAATAGCAACTGGTGCGCTTCCTTGACCACGGCATTTCCTTTCTCGGCTTCTTCGCCAATGGACAGCAGCCCCACCGCAGGCGACGGGCGTCCGAGCAGATCCTGCGCGTAGGTGGCACCGATGCGCGCAAACTGCACGAGTTCGAGCGCCGAGCAATCAACGTTGGCGCCGGAATCGAGCACAAGCACGGGCTGATTGGCCGTCGGGAAGATGGTCCCGATGGCCGGGCGCGTGAGTCCTTCGTTGAGCTTGAGATGGACCGTGGACGCTGCCATTTGCGCTCCGGTGTTACCGGCCGAAATGAACGCATCGGCCAGTCCATCGGCGACACGTTTGATTCCCACGACCATTGAACTATTGGGCCGACTCCGCAGCGCAACCGCTGGCTTATCGGACATGGCAATCACATCGGGCGCTTCAACGATGATGAGTCGGTCACGCACGTGCGCCAGCGGGGCGAACTCACCGGATAGAAGCCCCGTGAGCTGCGCCTCGATGACGGCGGTAGCGCCGACGAGTTGAATTTCGAGCGGGGCCGGCAGCTCCGCGAGCGCGAGCAGCGCGCCCGCCACGGGGGCCTGAGGGGCGAAGTCGCCCCCCATGGCATCCACGCAGATGCGCGCCAACGCTTACGCTTCCTGCGCAGCCACTCGCTGTTCACCCGCGTAGTAGCCGCACTCGAGGCACACGCGATGTGGACGCTTCATCGTGCCGCACTGCGGGCACGTCTGGATCACGATTGCCGGAGCGTGCTTGTGCGTGTTGCGCGCGCGCTTTTTGCGCTTGGATGTGCGGCGCTTTGGGACGGCCATGGGAAAACCCTGGAAAAATGTGCGAAAAACTGACGAATCAGGACGACGAGTCGCGTAACGCGCGCAGCGCATCCCATCGAGAATCAGTGGAGTTGGACGCACACGCGCACGTCTCCACATTACGGTCGACACCACAAATCGGACACAGCCCCTGGCACTCGTCACGACAGGTGACAAACGCTGGTGCCGCCAACAACCACGCTTCCCGGACGACCGGTCGCAAGTCGACCGCACGCGCCCCCGCATTGAGCGGGAACACGTCGTCTTCCTCCGCCTCGTCAAGACCCACTTCGGCAAACAACCCCGAAAGACTGTCGTTGACGGTGGTGGTAACGTCTGTCAGACAGCGGCGGCACGATGCCACTGCCTCACCACTGAACTGACCGGTGAAGTAAAAACGGCCAGGCCCCGCATAGGAAAGGCGACCTTCCACATGTACCGCCGATGACGGTAACACATCCTCGTCTTCCCAGATCGGATCGCCCGCGCTGAGCTGGCCATCGACCGTCTGCGCGCCCGACTCAATCATCCGAATATCAAAGTACAGCATAGCCCAGAAAAGTAGAGCGTTCGCGGGGCGAACACAAGGGCAGGCCGCGCTCGCGCTCGGCATGTCAACTCCCTGCCCCGCCGCGAGTTACAGCCGCCCGAACGGAATCCGGCTTGTCCGCCGTTCAGGCCACTGCGTGGGACTCGGCCGATCGGTGCTCAGACCGTGTCGGCGCCAGCGAAAAAGAAGCCCGCTTCGATGGCCGCGTTCTCGTCAGAGTCAGACGCATGGATGGCGTTGCGACCCTTCGATTCCGCGTACAGCTGGCGCACCGTGCCCTCGTCGGCCTCGGCCGGATCGGTGGCGCCAATGACCGTGCGCAACGTCGCGACCGCGTCATCGCGCTCGAGCAGCAACGGCATGCATGCGCCGCTGGACATGAACTCCACGAGCTCGCCGTAAAACGGGCGACCGGCGTGAACCGCGTAGAACGCGCCCGACTGTTCGGTGCTCAGGTGTATTACGCGTGAAGCCTTGATTACAAAGCCATGCTGTTCGAGCAGGGCGAGAATGAGACCAGCTTTGCCAGCGCCAAAGGCGTCCGGCTTGACAATTGTCAGTGTATGGCGTCCGGCCATGATATCAGGATCCGATGAGTTTGCGAACGATGTCACCCCGCGTGAGAAACCCCACCAGCGTGCCGTCCCGGACAACCGGGACCCGTTCGACGTCTTTATTGAGCATCAGCGACGCCACTTCGGCGAGCGGTTGATGCGGAGAAACGCAGAGCACACGGCGCGACATGACATCGCGAACCGTACGCCGCGCGGCACCGATGGGCGGCCTGTTGGGCTGTCCACCAGTTCGCGGAAGGTAATGACTCAGCAGGTGTCGCAGCAGCTCCCGTTCACTCAACAGGCCAATTACGCGATTTTCGTGGTCTACCACCGGCAGCGCGCCCACGCCTGCGCGGCGCATGTCGAGCACCGCCGAACGCAGTGGCGCATCGGCCCCGATGGAGCGGGGATTCTGTGTCATGATATCACGCACGGTGAGCTGCGGCTCCACCACGACTTCCTGCCAGCCCGGAGCCGAAAGTAACTCCTCCGGCGAGTTTGCAGCCTCGAACGACGTAACCGCACCGGGTCGCGACAACAGCTGTCCGAGCGCGCCCACCACCTGAAGGTGACGAGCGGAGTCCCGTCGCGGCGCAACCACGAGTGCGACAAACCGTGCGCACTGCTGATCTTCGCCGTCACCCAGCTCTCGGCACACCGGACCTGCGGCCACGCCCACGGCCAGCGCCAACGACGAGACCGCGTCGGTGCGATAGTGCAGCACGAATCCGCGGCCTCGATAACCTACGACATCTTCCGGGCGTGCCTCCTCGAGACGTTCGCGAAGGCGATCCGAATCAGCCACTGCCCCGTCGGCGTGCAGCACATTCACCAGCGCGAAGCCGGCGTCGGCGAGTGTCGTGGCCGCGAGCGGGACAAGGCAGCGCGCGGGCGACAGGATATCTGTTAAATGAACAGGCACGCGACAGGTGCAGTGGCGACAATCACGACGTTATGCGAGTCGCGCGCCAATGAGATCCACAAAGTCGACCGGACGCTGCGCGACTCCCATGCCGGCGGCCTTGAAGGCCTCGATTTTTTCGGCTGCCGTGCCCGACGAACCGGAAATGATCGCGCCCGCATGGCCCATGCGGCGACCAGGAGGTGCGGTTTGACCGGCGATAAAGCCAACCACCGGCTTCTTCATGTGGTCCTTGATGAACTGTGCGGCTTCCTGTTCATCGGTGCCACCGATTTCGCCCATCATGGCAATGGCCCGCGTGTGCGGATCGGCTTCGAACGCAGCCAGACAATCAATGAAGTTGGTGCCATTGATTGGATCGCCACCGATGCCAACGCACGAGCTCTGTCCGATTCCAGCGCGGGTGAGCTGATGCACGATCTCGTATGTGAGTGTGCCCGAGCGACTGACAATGCCAACGTTGCCCGGTGTGCAAATGCGGCCTGGAATGATGCCCACCTTGCTCTGACCCGGCGTAATGAGACCCGGGCAGTTGGGACCAAGCAGACGTGCTCCGTGTTCCTTCACGAACGGATACACGCGCGTCATGTCGAGCACCGGCACACCTTCGGTGATGCAGACAATCAGCTTGATGCCGGCTGCAGCGGCTTCCATGATGGCGTCCGCCGCGAATGGTGGCGGTACGTAGATCACCGACGTGTTGGCACCCGTGGCCGCCACGGCCGCATGCATGGTGTCAAAGATCGGCACGGTGTCATCGAACTTCTGACCACCTTTGCCGGGCGTCACGCCGCCCACCACCTTGGTACCGTACTCAATCATCTGTCGCGTATGGAACGAGCCATCGCGTCCGGTGATACCCTGTACGATCAGCGTGGTGCTGTTGTCAATGAAGATACTCATCAGGCGGCTTCTCCCTTGGCCAACTTGACCGCGCGCTGCACGGCTTCGTCCATGTCTGAGGAGGCGGAGAACCCGTTCTCCGTTAGAATCTTCATTGCGATTTCCTCGTTTGTACCGGTGAGTCGGATCACGATCGGTACCTTGAGCGGATTTTGTTGTGTGGCGGTGACTATCCCGTTGGCCACGTCATCGGTGCGCGTGATGCCGCCAAAGATATTGAACAGAATGCATTTCACGTTCGGATCGGCGGTGATGATGCGCAGCGCATTGACGACTTTTTCCGGATTGGACGAACCGCCAATATCGAGGAAGTTGGCCGGGTCGCCGCCGTAGAACTTGACCAGATCCATGGTGGCCATGGCCAGGCCGGCGCCATTGACGATGCAACCCACATCGCCATCGAGTTTGATGAACGTGAGGTTGGCGTTGCGCGCGTCCACTTCACTGGGCGCTTCACTTGATTCGTCGCGCAGGGCGGCGATAGCGGGACGGCGATCGAGCTCGTTGTCGTCGATGACCATCTTGCCATCAACGGCAATCAGTTCGTTGTCTGGCGTGACAACCAGCGGATTGATTTCAGCCAGCGAGCAACCGGCGTTGATGAAGGCGGTGTAGAGCTGCTGCATGATCTTTGCCGCTGCACGCGCAAGCTTGGCATCGGAGTACAAAAAGAAGCCCATGCGCAATGCTTCAAACGACATCAGGCCGTAGCGCGGATCTACCGGCAGATACAGAATCTTTTCCGGTGTGGTGGCCGCGACTTCTTCAATGTCGATACCGCCGGCGGCGCTCACCATGAACACCGCCTTCTTGGTGGCACGATCCACGATGATGCCCACATACGCTTCCGACGCGATGTCAGCGGCTTCGGTCACGAGCACCTTCTCAACCGTGAGGCCCTTGATGTCCATGCCGAGAATGGCCTGCGCCTTTTCGCGGGCATCGGCGGGCGTTTTGCAAAACTTCACGCCGCCCGCTTTCCCGCGGCCACCGGCGTGCACCTGCGCCTTGACCATCACCGCTACGCCGTATTCACGGGCAATGGCTTCGGCCTCGTCGGCAGTGCGAGCGATCTTGCCGGGCGGAATCGGCACGCCGGCCGCTCGCATCAGCTCTTTCGCTTGATATTCATGTAAATCCACGCGTTCTCCAATGTCGGGGGGTGTCAACCAGCTTTCAATGCTACGCAGCCATGTATGATCGGGGCAAGCCAAATCCACGCCAGCTCAGGGTCTGCGGCCCAGTGTGCGGCCGAGACTGTCGAAGGTTGCGCCGAAACGCAGCCAATCGCTTTCACGCAATGCCGCACGCATTGCGTCGTATAATCGTCGTGCTTCCGCTTCTCGTTCGGCGCGGCTGCGATCGCCCGCATCTGGCAACCCAAAGCCGGGCAACGCATTCGGCAGAATGTCACCCAGGTTCGCACCGGCCCACACCAGTGAGTCTGTGGCCACTGCCAAGGCCGTAAGGTGCAGTCCACTGGCATCGTTGGTATACGCGGGACGGACGAGCATCGGTCGACCATTTCGCACGAGCACGCGCAATGTACCCAGCACCACCGGTCCGTCCGATTCACGACGCAACGCAGAGGCGACCGTGTCGAGCTCGGTTCCCAACTGCTGTGTCAGCGCGGACCAGCGCGCAAGCGGCTCTGCGAGCGGACGCCAGCGCGTTTCTCGCGTCCGGCCGCCCGTCCCTTCGACCACGCCTGTGAGCTGATCGGCTTGGTTGATGAGCGGGATCGACCAGCTGATGGTGGCGCGTGCGAGGCCCGTGCCAGCCACAGGAAATGGTGCCACACCGGGCACAGAGTCGGGAACGAAGTTTGCCGTATTCCCGGTGCGCCGCGAACCCACGCGTGTGAACGCCTGTGCCTGCGCCAACGCACCATCGGTGGGAATCGGCAGCTGATCACGCATGGCAATCGGCAAATCGGTATCGCGAACGATCAATGCACCCAAACGCTTGAGCGCGGTGCGAGCGATGGGATCCTGATCGCCAGCGGCGATGAATCGTACGCGACCTGTTTCTGCATCGACGAGTGCGGTGGCGGCGTGCTTGAAATAGCTGCGTGCCTCACCGGCCAGAAACGTGCGCACGGTGAGTGGATAAAATTCCGAGGCGCTGTAGAGATCGAGTGCCCAGAAAAGCAGACCATCGTACACCACCGGCGCGATCGCATCGCCCTGCGCGAGCACTGGTGTGAGACGACGCACACGTTCCCGCACATCACGGTGCAGCACCACGGCGCGCGGTTGTGTATCCAGCGCGGTACTCAGCAGCGACGCATCGCGCGTGGCCCAGGCGTGGGCGAGTCGCGCGCCAAAGCCGTCAAGGTTGGCTGCCGCAATGGTTCGGTCGGCAAACGGATTCTCCGTGACGCGCTCGTCGGTTTCAGATTCCTGAGCGGCCGGCATGCGGAAGCTGATCGACTGCGGCGTGGACACAATGCGATGCTCGGTAAATCCGGGCGCGACGAGCGGCTCCGCGAGAGCGGCCGCACCCAGCCCGGGGTGTCGGGAGAGCACCGGTGCACCATTGATGTCGCGCGTGGTGCCCGACACCACCCGCACATCCCACAATGGCGTGGGTGTATTGGTACGCGTGACCAGCACCGCATGTGCGCCATCCGGCGCCGACTGCCACACAGGTGGCAATACAGCGGTCAGCGGTGCGTCCGCCGCGCCGCGCACCTGTTCGAGCACCGCCGCGTCCCACCAGACGACGTCACGCGCCGCCGAAAGAATGCTGCGGTCACCCTCGGTGACGGTGGTGGCGACATCGCCGCTGTTGGCACTGGAATCGCGATCCCGGTCGCCCTCGCTTTCCGTGAACTGCATGCCTTCCACGTTGTAGGCACGCCGCGTAAACAGCGAACGCGTGGCTTCGTAATCACGATCACGTGTGCCCGCCGCACCAAAGTACGCCCCGTTGGCGGCCACGCCAGGCGCCACCTGCCGCAGCAGCAGGGCACTCACCAGCACCAGCGTGACGGTCACAAACGCGGCCCGCACCTGGCCCAGCCAGCCGGCTCGCAAGACGATCAGTGCAGCGGCAAATGTCCCCACCGCGAGCACGAGATCCACACGCGATGTAAAGCGATGATCAACACGATTGAACAACCCGTCAAATCCGCTGCCCCACTGCAGCAGCTCGTACGCATCGAGCCTGTAGCTCCAGGCCAGCAGCATGAGTACCAGCGAACCAAGCGCGGTGAGATGCCGACGTACGTGAGGCGCGGCAATGAGCTGGCGCGATTCCAGGCGCAGGTGTCGCGTGATCCCGTACAGCACCGTGGTCATGGCGGTGACAACCACGATGGTGGTCAGAACCCACGTGTACAGCGCCAATTCAAGCGGAAACCAATACACGTAAAAGCCAAGGTCGCGCTGAAAATAACCTTCGTATTCGGCGAATCGTTCACCGCGCCACGCCATGGAGAGAACGGTCCAATCGTTGAGCGGAAGTGTGAGCAACGCACCAATGACCGCCGACGCGAGCAACGTTGCAGGCAGCAGGCGCCTGGCCGGTATGACCTCCGTCAGCTCCAGATTCCCAACACTCGTTGGCATGATGATGGAGTGGATGGCATACCGCACCGCCCACAGATTCGCAAAGACAAAGGCGCTGCCGAGCACCCAGGCGCCACCTTTGAGCGCCACGATCGCGAGCACCTTTTCGCGCCAAACGCCGCTCGCGCCGAGCGCCGCGTACCAGCCCTGATCCACGATCAGTGCGCTGAGTGCACGGCCGGCGAGCAGCACAACCGCCGCCGCAAACGCGGCTGCGATGAGTCCGAGGCGTGAGCGAATCACCAGCTCGGCCCCATTATTGGCACTCGCACGCGCTCAGTGCGCGCTCGGCGTGGGATCGACGCCACGTTCGCGCAGCCAGGTTTCAAACACACTGCGAATTTCGGTGAGTCGCACCTGCGTGCGCGCCTCAAAACGCATGACCAGTACCGGCTGCGTGTTGGACGCGCGAATCAGACCCCAGCCATCGCCAAACAGGACGCGGACGCCATCGACGTCGATTACATCGTAGCGCGCGCGAAAGTACGCGATCGCGTCACGCACAATATCGAACTTGATGTCGTCGTCTGTATCGACGCGGATTTCCGGCGTTGACACAAACTCAGGGACGTCAGAGAGCAGCTCACGAATGGTCTGGCCGCTGTCCGCCAGAATGCGCAGCAGTCGTGCCGCTGCATACAGCGCGTCGTCGTGTCCGTAGAATCCTTCTTCGAAGAACATGTGTCCGGACATCTCACCGGCCACCGGCGCGTGCGTCTCCTTCATCTTGTCCTTGATGAGTGAGTGGCCGGTTTTCCACATGATCGGTACGCCGCCCGCTGCTTCCACGGCATCGGAGAGCGCCTGCGAGCACTTGACATCGAAAATGATGGACTGGCCAGCGCCGGTGCGCGCAAGCACGTCGCGCGCGTACACAATGAGCAGATGGTCGCCCCAAATGATGCGGCCGTCAGCGTCTACGGTGCCAATGCGGTCCCCGTCACCATCGAACGCGACGCCCAGTTCGCTGTGCGTACGGCGCACGGCATCAATGCAATCCTGCAGGTTTTCCGGGACCGTGGGATCGGGATGATGGTTGGGAAACGTGCCATCGCTTTCGGTGAACAGACCCGTCGCGTGCACGCCAAGCCGTTCGAAGAGTTGGGGCGCCACGAGTGCCGCGGCCCCGTTGCCGCAATCGTACACCACGCGAATCTCACGCGCGAGCGGGCCAATGCGTGCGACAATGTCGGCGACGTAGCGATCAATCACGGCGGCGTGTCGCACGCTTCCGGTGTTACTGGAGGCGGTGCGCGGTGCGGTGGCACGCTGATAGAGCTCCTGAATGCCATCACCATGCAACGACGCGGTACCGACGCAAATCTTGAACCCGTTGTATTCTGGCGGATTGTGCGAGCCCGTGATCTGAATGCCGGCTTCCACCGCTTCGTGATGCAACGACCAGTACATGAGCGGCGTGGGAACGACACCGATATCGACAACATCGCGACCGGTAGCGACGATTCCGCGCACCAGCGCATCGCGGAGGGAATCACCGCTCGGGCGGTTATCACGCCCGACAACGATGGCGCCGTGGATTCCCCGTTGCGTGAGCAACGCTGAAAAGCCAAAGCCGATGGCTTCCGCGACTTCGTCGGTGAGATCACGTCCCACCACGCCGCGCACATCGTACTGCCGAAAAATCGAGGAACTGAATGCCATGCCGTTACTGCTCCGGTGCCAACGGTTGAGATAACACAGACGCTGTGGCGGCCGCCGTTGGCGCGACCACGGATGTTGCGGGCGAGATACCAAGAGAGCCGGCTGCGGCGAGGCGCGACGCAGGCGTAGGATACACGCCCAGCACCAGCAACGTCACCACGCTCACCACCATGACCACACCGGAAAAAATCGGAGTGGGAACCGGCATCACGGCGTTGGACGACCGTTGTTGGTTGAACATCGACGCAATGGTGGTGAGGTAGTAACCCGCCGAAACTACGCTGGCCAGCACGAGCACGACCACGAGCACGTTCAACGGTGTGCTGGATGACAGCGCCGCCTGGAGAACGTACCATTTGGCAAAGAATCCGGCGCCACCGGCGATCGGGAAACCAAGGAACGCCAGCAGACAGACCGCGAGCACAACCGCGAGGCCGGGACGCACATGCCAGAGTCCGGCCAGGTCATCGATTGTCGTGGCCGTTTCACTTCCTTCCGACACAATGCCAAGCACCGCAAAGGCACCGAGCGTGGCCAGCGTGTACACCAGCAGATAAAAGACGATCGCCGCTGCCGAGTCTGTGGAATACGCCAGGACGGCCACCAGCAGATACCCCGAGTGGGCAATGCTCGAATACGCCAGCATGCGTTTGAGCTTGCGCTGAGCGAGTGCCACGACGTTGCCGATTACCATGGTTGCGGCAGCCAGCCACCACAGCACCGGGTGCCACGATTCAATGGCTGGTCCGAGTGCTTCCATCATGATGCGCAGCAACAGCGCGAACGCTGCGGTCTTTACGCAGGCAGCCATGAAGGTTGTGATCGGCGCCGGCGCTCCGTCATACACGTCCGGCGTCCAGAGGTGAAACGGAACTGCGGCGACCTTGAATGCGAGACCGGTGAGCAACAAGGCCACGCCCACGAGATACAACGGACCGACGGCTGCGGCCCCGATGCTCGCCAAGCGCGTATCACCGGCCGCACCGTACAACAGTGCAATGCCGTACAACAGGAAGCCCGACGAGAACGCTCCCAGCAGAAAATACTTGAGTGATGCTTCGGCGCTGCGCGCACTGCTGCGATTGGCTCCGGCGAGCACGTACACGGCAATCGACATCAGTTCAAAGCCAATGAACAGGAACATGAGATCGCGTGCCGCCGTGAGCAGCATCATGCCGCACAGTGCGAGCAACATCAGTACCGGCACTTCGGACTGATACGCGCGCGTTCGTGCCTGCTCGGTATCGAGCAG